>JBGAOL010000047.1:0-17705 GCA_044221825.1 Gemmatimonadales bacterium | reverse complement strand
GTCTTCGACCGCCCGCTCGCTGTGATCCTTCCGCGGGTTCCCCGTCCCCCAAGAGAGGCTGGCATGAAGGTCCATGCGTTCGCCGTCCCGGCGCTGCTCGTTGGCGTCCTGGCCACCACCGCGTCCCCGGCCCCGGTGGCGTCGCGGGCGTACAAGATCGAGGTGAAGTCCAAGATCGTGCAGGACCTCACCGCCGTAGGCCAGGGCCCGCAGACGCAGGAATACAGCACCACGTCGTACGTCCACGTGGAGCTGCGCGACACCACGGGCGGCAAGGTGGCCACCATCACGCTCGATTCGCTGGTCCTCGGCCCCGGCGCGCCGATGCCGCCGGACATGGTCTCCCAGCTCAAGGGGGCCGTGTGGGATGGCTTCCTGCCCACCGGCGGCCGCATGCGGGACCTCACCGTGCGCGGGGACGTGCAGGGGGCGCAGCTGGCCGAGTCGGGGCTGCAGCAGCTGTTCCCGCCGGTGAAGGTGGGGACCCGCGAGGGCCAGGCCTGGACCGACACCACCGAGACCACCACCGGCGGCATCGGCATCCGCACCGTCACCAACTACCAGGCCAGCAGCGCCACGCTCGACGGCGCCAAGGTGCTGCAGCTGGCCGGCGCCTCGAGCGCCTCGGTGTCGGGCGAGCAGCAGTCGCCGCAGGGCGCCATCACCATCGAGGGCACCGCCACCGGCAACAGCACCTACCTGATCGGCGCGGATGGCGTGCTGCGCCGGGGCACCTTCACCAGCACCCAGCTCCTGCAGGTGTCGGTGGCGGCGCTGCCGGAGCCGATCCCGGTGACGGTCACCATCGAGGGATCCTCGAGCCTGCTGCCCTGACGTGAGCCGCCGGACGCTGCGGGCGGCGTGGCTCCTCCTCGGCGCGGCCTGCGCCGGGGGGACCGCCACGCCGCCCTCGGCGTCTCCGGCCCCGGCTGCGCCGCCGGGCGCCGCCCGTCCCGCCGACGCGCCCCGCCCCCTCGAGCCGGCCGCACAGGCCAATGAGCGGGTGCGCTATCCCCGCAGCGGCAGCGGCCGCCAGCGCTACGCCTTCCTGCGGCGGGACTCCATCGTCGTCACCATGCCGAGCGGCGAGGAGCAGCTCCAGGAGACGGCGAGCACCAGTTACCTGACGCTCTCGTGGACCGCCGCCGACAGCGGCGTCCGCTTCGAGGCGGTGGTGGACTCGGTGGTGAACGACCCCGACTTCCCCGTCCCGCCGGTGCAGCTCGACAGCGTGCGCGGCTCGCAGTGGGCGTTCCGTCAGGCCACCACCGGTGCCATCACCGGCGTGGTCGGTCGCCCCGCGAGCTTCCGGGGCGAGCAGCTCCGCGACCAGCTGCTCCTGCTCTATCCCATCCTGCCCGAGGGCGGCGCCGCGGTGTACACCAGCTGGCGCGACAGCACCGCGGCCCCCACCCGCATCAGCGCCTTCCCCGCGGAGGCCGTCGTGCAGCTCGAGGCGCGGGCGGAGCCGCGGGAGGGGCGCGGGCTCCGGATCGTCACCACCCGGCAGCGGAGCGCGGAGGGACAGAGCACGCTGGCCACGCAGGCGGTGACGGTGCGCGCCACCGGCGCCGATTCCCTGGTCACCGAGCTCGACCCGGACGCGCGCGTCCTCGACGTCACTGTTCACCGCGTCACCGACTTCGTGGTGGAACTGCCCGCCATCGGCCAGACGGTGCCGGGGCGCGAGGTTTCCTTCCTCCGGATGACGCTGCTCCGCTAGCACCGTGCTCCGCCGCCTCCTGCTTGGCCTCGGCGTGGTGGTGGGGCTGTTTGTCCTCTGGCTCCTTGCCGTCTGGCCGCCGCCCTCCTGGTACCGCACCCACTGGCCGCGCCGCACCGCCTTCATGGCCTCGCGGGACACGCCGGACTCGCTCTTCCGCTACCGCCCCGTCCCGCTCGACAGCATGACCCCCGTGCTGGCGCAGGCCGTGCTCATCGGGGAGGACGGCAACTTCTACCAGCATTCCGGGATCGACTACCTGGGCCTCGCCATCGCGCTGGGCTACAAGCGGCGTGCGCTGGACTTCCGGGATCCCGGGGACCGCGCGGCATTCCTCGCGGTGCTGCCACGCGCGTGGAGCCGGCGGGACCGGCTCCGCGGCGCCAGCACGGTGACGCAGCAGCTGGCCAAGAACCTCTATCTCTCGTCGTCCCGGAACCCGCTCCGGAAGGTGAAGGAGGCGGTCATCGCCTGGCGGCTCGAGTGGGCGCTCGACAAGCGGCGCATCATGGAGCTCTACCTCAACGTGGTGGAGCTGGGCGACGGCACCTGGGGCGTGGAGGCGGCCAGCCAGCGGTACTTCGAGCGGAGCGCGCGCAAGCTCAGCCGGGAGCAGGCCGCGGCGCTCGTGGCCACCCTGCCCTTCCCGCGAAGCTCCAACCCGGGCTACAAGCCCGGCCGCATGCGCTGGCGCCAGAACCTGATCCTGCGCCGCATGCGCGGCGAGTGGGTCGAGGTGCCCCAGGCCGAGCCGGAGACCGAGGCGGCTCCGCCACCCGTCCCCATCGCCCCAGAGGAGGATGCGCCGGCAGAGCCCCCGGCCGACAGCCTAGGCGCCGAGCCGGCGCCGGAGGTTCCGCCGGCGGAGACCACACCGGTTGCCCCGGGAGATTCCACGTGAAGAAGCAGCTGACCCTCCTCGGCATCCGCACCACCTTCCGGGCACTCGGCCGGGTGGCGCCGGCGCAGGCGGCGGCGCTGGCGGAGGAGGTCTTCTGCCGCCCGCCGCGGGCGCGGCCGCGGGCGCACGAGGAGGAGTTCCTGGCCACCGGCAGGCATTTCCTGCTGCCCATCTCCACGGGCACGCTGCACGCCTGGGAGTGGGGGGCGGGACCGACGGTGCTCCTGGTGCACGGCTGGGGCAGCCGGGCGGCACGCTACCGCACCCTGGCGCCGCTGCTGGTGGAGCGCGGCTTCCGTGTGGTGGCCTACGACGGGCCGGCCCATGGCCGGAGCCCGGGCAAGCGCACGAGCCTGCCCGAGTATTCCGCCGCGCTGCTCGAGGTAACCGGCCTGCTCGGGCCGCTGCACGCGGCGGTGGGGCATTCGCTCGGCGGCGCGGCGGTGGCGGTGGCGCTGCACCGCGGGCTCCGGTTGGAGCGGGCCGCGCTGATCGCGCCATTCGGGGCGCCGCCCGAGTTCGTGGACAAGTTCGCGGCGATGATCGCCCTGCCGAAGCGGGCGCAGGACCGCATGGTGGCCAACCTGGAGAAGCGGCTGGCGCTCCGGTTCCAGGACTTCCACATCGCGGAGCTGGCGCGGGCGCTCCACACGGCGGCGCTCGTGATCCACGACAAGGAAGACCAGGACATCCCGCTCGAGGAGGGCCGGGCCATCGCGCACGCCTGGCCCGGCTCCCGCTTCATCGAGACCGTGGGCCTGGGTCACCACGCCATCATGCGCGATCCCGGCGTGGCGCGGCTGGTGGTGGAGTTCGTGGCGGGCGGGTGAGGCCCGGCGCAGAGACGCCGCCGGGACCCCGCGCGCGCACCGTAGCGGCGGAGCTACGCTCCGCCGACTCGATCCCGGCCATCACGCACGATGAAGATTCAGCGGCGGAGCATAGCTCCGCCGCTACGGGTCGTAGAACAAGGCGGGGCAGCACAAGACGAGCCCCGGGCTTACGTGCAGGTCCTCTGCGGCCCTCTGTGTCTCCGGGCCTCTGCGGTGAACCAGCGCACCGTTTCCCGCCCTACGTCGCCTTTTTCTTCGTGTTCACCGTCACCCCGGACTCCCGCGCCGCCTGGGCCGCCTTGCGCTCCTTGGCCAGCATGAACTGCTGCGGGATGCTCACCAGGTTCTGCACGAAGTAGTACAGGTTGAGCCCCGAGGCGAAGTTGACGAAGAGCACCGTCATCATCACCGGCAGGAAGTACAGCATCATCTTGGTCTGCGGCGTCGGCGGCATCCCCGACATGCCCACCTTGTTGAGGCCGAACATCGACAGCCCCATCAGCACCGGGATGATGTAGAGCGGGTCCTTGAGCGACAGGTCCGGCAGCCACAGGAACGCCTGGCCGCGGAGCTCGATGGTGTTCTGGAACACGAAGAAGAGCGCCAGCAGGATGGGCCAGGGCAGGAGCACCGGCCAGCAGCCGCTGAACGGGTTCACGTTCTCGCGCTTGTAGAGCATCATGACTTCCCGCTGCATGGTCTGCGGGTCGTCCTTGTACTTGTCCTGCAGCCGCTGCATCTCGGGCTGGAGCGCCTGCATCTTGAGGCTGGCGCGCATGCCCTTCTGGTTGAGCGGCCAGAGGACCACGCGGATCATCACGCCGAAGAGCACCAGCACCAGCCCGTAGGCCAGGTCGAACTGCTGGTGCATGTGCACCAGCAGCCAGCGCGCCCCCACGGCGATGGGCCGGATGAGCGTGCGGAAGCCCGGCCAGCCGTACGGGTTGATGTCGTAGAAGTCGTGGCCCACCACCTTGAGGCGCGGGTACTCCATGGCGCCCAGGTAGAGCGAGTAGTCGAAGCGCCCGTCGGCCGGCACCGGCAGCGCCACCCGGGTCTCGGCCCGGTGCGCGCCCTTGGCGTGCAGGCTGTCGTCGTGGACCACCACGCCGCTGATCTGCGGCCGGGTGGAGTCGAGCGCCAGCAGCGCCACCACGAAGTACTTGGACTTGACCGCCGCCCACTCGAACGGGCCGCTCAGGGTGCGGCGCTCGCCCGGGTCCAGGGCGGAGAACTTGAGCTGCTTCGACTCGTCGGTCTTGGTGACCACGCCGAACTCGTAGAAGTTGCCGGCGCTGTCCGCCTCCGTCTGCCGGAAGCCCGAGCCCACGTTGACCAGCAGGTGGCCGCCCACGGCCCCGATCCCGCGCACCGTCCCGGCGATGTCCATCTGGTAGTCGCGGGCCCGGAAGGTGTAGGCCAGGTCCACGGTGACGCCGTTCCGCGTCCCCGTGAGCGTCACCGTCTCGGTGCCGCCCTCCGGCAGCGTGCGCGGCGCGGTGCCGCCGTTCACCACGAAGTCCCACGTGCTGAGGTCGATGGTGTCGCGGCCCACCTCGAAGGCCAGCTGGTGCACCGGCTTGCCCGGCTGCAGCAGCTGGGCCAGCTGGCCGCGATGAGCCGGGTCCAGCGCCTTGTACTCGCGCATCACGGCGGAGACCAGCGCCCCGCCCCGGGTGCTGATCCCGTACTCGTACAGCGGCGAGGCGACCGTCACCGTCTCCGCCGGCGCCGCCGGCGTCTCTGTCGCGGCCGACAGGGTGCCCGGCGCCGTGGCCGCCGCGGTGTCGGGGCGACCGCGTTCCACCTGCGCGGTGTCGGGGCGGGCCGCCGGCGGCTTGGCCGGGGGCTTCATGAAGAAGGTCGGCGTGATGATGATGACCATCATCAGCACCATGGCCCAGATGAAGCGGCGATCCATGGGAGTCGCTAGCGAGAGAGTTGGGTCAGGGAACCGGGTCGTAGCCACCGGGGTGCCACGGCCCGCAGCGCAGCAGCCTGCGCCCGCCGAGCCAGGCACCCCGGAGCGCGCCGTGGCGCTGCAGCGCCTCCAGCGTATACGCCGAGCAGCTCGGATGGAACCGGCAGCTGGGCGGCAAACCCGGGGAAATGGCGAGTTGGTAGAACCGCACCAGCGCGATCAGGGACCAGGTGAGCGGCAGCAGCAGCCAGCCCAGCGGGGTGCGGGGCCTGGGGAAGGTCGGTTGGTGATGCGGATGCGGCGCGGGCCCGGGGGCCTCCGTCGCGTTCACCTCGGACACGGCAGTCACTCCCCGGCTCCCGCCGGCGGCGGCCCGGCGGGGGCAAACGTGCCCACCGCGAACCGCTGGAGCTCCAGCTCCAGCTCCTGGAAGGTGGCCTTGTAGGCCTCGGGGCGGGCCCGGATGAGCAGGTCCCGGCCGCCCTGGAGCTGCTGCACCTGCCGGCGCCAGAGCTCCGTCAGGCGCCGCCGCAAACGATTGCGGGCCACCGCGGTGGACTGGAACTTCGGAACGATCAGTCCCATCCGAGGGTGGCCCGCTGTGTTGTCCAGCCAGACGAAGTCCAGCACCCGCGACCGCCGGCGCCGACCCGCCGTGAGGCACCGCGTCCGCTCGGCATCCCGAGCCAGCCGGTGCGACCGGGGGCGACGCTCGCCTGTCGTCAGCGGCTCCCGTCTTTGGAACCGATCGAGACGGTCAGCTGCTTGCGGCCCTTCTTCCGGCGCCGCGACAGCGTGGCGCGGCCCCAGCGGGTGGCCATCCGGGCCCGGAAGCCGTGCTTGGCGATGCGGCGCTTGTTGCGCGGGCGGTATGACGGATTCATTGGTCTCTTATCCCCAAAATGAGCCCGCAAACCTACCCGGGACCCCCCTCCCCGGTCAAGGTTGACTTTTCCACATTGGGCCCGTACTATCGCGTGCCCTTGCAAGCACCCCCACCGCAGTGAGCAGCATGCCGCAGTCAGCCAAGGACATTTGGAAGCGCATCCTCGACGAGGCCACGCGCCAGCTTCCGGACACGACCGTCCGGGCCTGGCTCGAGCCGACCGAGGCGGTGTCCTATGAGGATGACCGCCTGGTCGTGGCCGCGCCCGACGAATTCGCCGCCAAGTGGAACGAGACCAACCACGGCACGCTCCTGTCCCGGCTGGCCGAGGGGGTGCTGGGCAAGCCGATCACCGTGACGTTCCGGGTCCAGGAAGACCGCCAGAAGCGGCCCCAGATGGACTTCTTCGTCACGCCCCCGGTGCCGGCCCCGGGCTCGTCCAAGCCGCCGGCCAACCCGAGCAACCAGCCGCTCAACGAGCGGTACACGTTCGACACCTTCGTCATCGGCAAGTCGAACCAGCTCGCCGCCGCCGCCGCGCACGCCGCGGTGGAGGCCCCGGGCAAGACCTACAACCCGCTCTTCATCTACGGCGCCACCGGCCTCGGCAAGACGCACCTGATGCAGGCCATCGCCCACGGGATGATCAAGCGGAAGCCGGACACCCGCGTCCTGTACGTGAGCGCGGAGCAGTTCATCAACGAGGTCATCGAGGGGATCCAGAGCCGGAGCATGCCGGAGATCCGCCGGCGCTACCGGGCGGGCTCCGACCTCCTGCTGGTGGACGACGTGCACTTCCTGGAGCGCAAGGAATCCACCCAGGAAGAGTTCTTCCATACGTTCAACACGCTCTACGAGGCGGGGATCCAGATCGTCCTCACCTCGGACCGGCCGCCCAAGGACCTCCCCGGCCTCGAGCCCCGGCTCGTCAGCCGGTTCGAGTGGGGCATGGTCGCCGACATCGGCCAGCCGGACCTGGAGCACCGCATCGCCATCCTGCGGAAGAAGCAGGAGCAGGACCACCTCGAGATGACCATCCCGGACGACGTGCTCCGCTTCATCGCGGAACACGTGCGCAGCAACGTCCGCGAGCTCGAGGGCTGCATCATCAAGCTGCTGCTGTACGCCTCGCTCAAGCACCGCGAGATTTCCATCGAGCTGGCCCGCGAGGCCCTGGCCGACAAGATCCGCCCCGGGGACGACCTCCCCTCGGCCCCGAAGACGCTGCCCACCATCGACAAGATCCAGGACGTCGTGGCGCGGCGCTGGGGGGTCACGGCGGAGCAGCTGCGCAGCAAGGCCCGGATCAAGACCCTGGTGGTGCCACGGCAGATCGCCATGTACCTGGCGCGCGACATCCTCCAGATGCAGCTCATCGAGATCGGCCAGGCCTTCGGCGGCCGGGACCACTCCACGGTGATCCACAGCGTGGACAAGGTCCAGCGCCAGATGGCCCGCGATCGCGGCTTCCGCGACCGCATCGAGAGCGCACGCACGGAGCTGGTGGCCCAGTAGTCCGGGAGGCTGGGGAGAAATCCCCAGCGGTTCTCCACGCAGGATGTGCACGACGTGGGAAGCGCGGGAAAAGCGGGGACCTCTCCCCAGCCCATCCCCCGCCTCCACAACCTCTCAACAGCGGGGTGGCAGTCCAAGCGGTGACAGGCACGCGACTTCAGTAGTTCTTTTCCTGCACACCGAGGCACGGGATGAAGTTCACGATCACGCGGGAGCAGTTCCAGGAAGGACTGCAGGCCGTCAGCGCCTCGATCCCGACCAAGACGACACTTCCCGTCCTCTCGAACGTCCTCCTCGAGGCTACGAGCGATGGGCTGCGGCTCTCGGGCACCGACCTCGACATCGCGGTGAGCACCACGGTGCCCGCCAGCGTGGACCAGGAAGGTGCCATCACCCTTCCGGCCAAGAAGCTCTCGGACATCGTCCGCGAGCTGCCGAGTGCGGCGATCCGGCTCACGAGCTCGGGGGAGCAGCGGGCCACCATCGAGTGCGGGAAGTCCAAGTTCAAGCTCCTGGGGCTGCCCCGCGAGGAGTTCCCGGCCTTCCCCGCGGTCAAGTTCGACGGCGGCTGGCACTCCAAGGCGGGCGACGTGCAGAAGCTGGTCTCCCACGTAGCCTTTGCCGCCAGCACCGAGGAGAGCCGGCCGATCCTGAACGGCGTCCTCTGGGAGCTCCGCCCCGAGAAGATGCGGATGGTGGCCACCAACGGGCACCGGCTGGCGCGCATGGACGTGCCGGTGAGTGCCGGCATGGGCAAGGGCCAGGCCGACCTCATCATCCCGCCCAAGGCCCTCGACCAGATCCGCCGCCTCTTCAAGGACCAGGACGAGCTCGACATCGCCAAGAGCGAGAACCACCTCGGCTTCCGCTCGGCCACCACCCAGGTCTTCACCCGGCTCATCGAGGGCCCGTACCCGAACTACGAGCAGGTCATCCCGCGCGAGAACGACAAGACCATGACCGCCGACCGCGCGGCGCTCACCTCGGCGCTCCGCCGCATGAGCATCGTGGCCAGCGACCAGACCCACCGCATCCGGATGGCGCTCACCGCCACCCAGTGCAAGCTCTCGGTGCAGACCCCCGACCTCGGCGAGGCCCAGGAGGAGCTGGCCGTCTCCTTCGAGGGCGACGGCATGGAGATCGGCTTCAACGCCGCGTACCTCCTCGAGATCCTCAAGTTCATGCCCACCGACGAGGTGCGGATGACCTTCAAGGGTCCCGAGCGCGCCGCCACCATGGAGCCGGTGGGCTGGAACGACCCCGCGGCCTACCTCACGCTCGTACCGCTCCGCGTGGACGGCGGATCAGCACTCCTCATCAGACGCGCGGCCACGGGCCACCTTCTTTCAGGAGGACCTTGACGCACCCCCGCCCCGCCAGGCCCATCCACATCATCGGCGTCCCCATGGACCTCGGTGCCGGCCGCCGCGGCGTGGACATGGGCCCCTCGGCCATCCGCATCGCCGGCCTCGCGCCCGCGCTCCAGGAGCTCGGCCGCACGTGATCGACGAGGGCGACCTCGACATCCGGATCATGGAGCAGCTCAAGGTCGGGAACCCGCGGGCGCGCTACCTGGGCGAGATCGTCGCGGCCGGCAAGCTCCTCGCCGACAAGGTGCAGCGGGTGCTCAGGCGCGGGCACTTCCCGCTGGTGCTGGGCGGGGATCACTCGATTGCCGCCGGCACGGTGAGCGGCGTGGTGGCGCACGCGCGGCCCAGGGGCAAGAAGGTCGGCGTCATCTGGGTCGATGCCCGCAGCGACATCAACACGCCCGCCACCTCGCCGAGCGGCAACGGCGCGAGATCACGCGCTGGCGGCGCTGCTCGGCATCGGGCCGGGGGAGCTGGGCAGCATCGGCGGCCGGTTCCGGAAGGTGGCGCCGGAGCACGTGGCCCTGGTGGGCATCCGGAGCGTGGACGCCGGCGAGCGCGACCACCTCCGCCGCCTCGGCGTCCACACCTACACCATGGCCGACATCGACCGGCACGGGATCCACATCGTGATGGAGAAGGCCATCGAGAACGTCACGCGCGACACCGACTACGTGCACGTGAGCTTCGACCTCGACTCGGTGGACCCGCTGATCGCACCGGGAGTGGGCACGCCGGTGAAGGGCGGGCTCGACTATCGCGAGGCGCACCTCATCATGGAGTCGCTCGCGGCGCCGGTGTCGTGACCTCGCTCGAGATGGTCGAGGTGAACCCGATCCTCGACGACCGCAATCGCTCGGCCGAGTTCGCGGTCGAGCTCCTCCTCTCGGCCTTCGGCAAGCAGATCCTCTGATGGACCTCAAGACCAACCCGTCGCCCCTGGTGCGCCGGCTCGCCGGGGCGGGCATCCTGGTGGCCGGGCTGGGGACCGCCTACCTGACGGAGCGGCAGGCGGCCACCGAGCAGTACTTCTCCTCGCTCGGCGGCTTTGGCGGGCCGGCGTTCGCGGTGATCGGCGTGGGGCTGATCTTGTTCAAGGGGTACCGGCAGGAGCGCCTGGAGCGGGGCGAGGACATCGCGCGGCTCGAAGGGATGGCGCTGCTCACGCGCCGCGCTGGAAGGGTGTGCTCGGCGCGGCATTGGTGGCGGGCCTGGCACACTTCGGGTGGCTCAGCAGGTGGTGGTGACGATCTTCGAAGGTTGAGCCGACTCGCGCGGGACTGGCCATGCCGCCGGTCCCGCGCGTGTCGTAGCAGCGACACCCAGCCCTCCCCTGCCCCCAGCACCGCCTGCCACTCCATGCGCACGCGCACTCCGCCCCTCGCTCCCCGAGCGACGCCCGCCCGGCTCGAGAGCGCCGCGAGAGCCGCCGCTTCCGCCTCACTCGGCGTCAGCAGCGACACCACGATCCCCGTGAGGAACCCGAGTGGGACTGTCACCAGCGCCGGGTACTTGAGCGGGAACCAGGTCCGCCAGGTGCAGCACGTCCACCTGCACCGTGGGCGAGAGGTAGATGAGCACGAGCGTGGCGAGCGTCCCGGTGGCCATGGCCGCCACCACGCCGGCGGTGGTGGCGCGCCGCCAGAAGATGCTGAGCACGAGCGCCGGGAAGTTGCCGCTCGCCGCGATGGCAAACGCCAGCGACACCATGAACGCCACGTTCTGCCCCTTGAAGGCGATCCCGAGCAGGATGGCGATCACGCCGAGGCAGACCGTCGCCACGCGCGCCACGCGCAGCTGCTCGTGCGCGTCGGCGTGGCCGTGCTTCACCACGTTCACCCAGAGGTCGTGGGAGAGCGCCGCGGCGCCACTCAGCGTGAGGCCCGCCACGACGGCCAGGATGGTCGCGAACGCCACCGCCCCGATGAAGCCCAGGAACGGCGTCCCGCCGAGCAGCTCGGCCAGGAGCGGCGCCGCCATGTTGCCGCCGGCGTCCACCGACTTGATCACCTCCGGCGTCACCAGCACCATGGCGCCGAACCCCAGCACGAAGGTGAGCAGGTAGAAGGCCCCGATGAGCCCCGTGGCGTAGAACACCGAGGTGCGCGCGGCCCGGGCGTCCGGCACCGTGTAGAAGCGCATCAGGATGTGCGGCAGCCCCGCGGTGCCGAACATGAGCGCGATGCCGAGCGAGAGCGCGTCGAGCGGCTTGCTCACCAGCTTCCCCGGCGCCAGCACCCCCGCGCCATACTGCTCCGCGGCCGCGGCGAAGAGCGCCGCCGGGTTCAGGTCGAAGCGGAGCAGCACCAGGAGCGCGAGCAGCGCGGCCCCGCCCAGCAACAGCACCGCCTTCACGATCTGCACCCAGGTCGTCGCCAGCATGCCGCCGAAGAGCACGTAGGCCACCATGGCCACGCCCACCACCACCACCGCCCCCTCGTAGGTGAGGCCAAAGAGCAGCTTGATGAGCCCCCCTGCCCCGACCATCTGCGCAATCAGGTACAGCGTCACGGTGGCCAGCGTCCCGAACGCCGCGGCGATCCGCACCGGCACCTGCCGCATCCGCACCGCCACCACGTCGGCGAAGGTGTACTTCCCCAGGTTCCGGAGCGGCTCGGCGATCAGGAACAGCACCACCGGCCAGCCCACCAGCCACCCAGCCGAGTAGATGAGGCCGTCGAACCCCGTGGTGGCTACCAGGCCGGCGATGCCGAGGAAGCTCGCCGCGCTCATGAAGTCGCCGGCGAGCGCCCAGCCGTTCTGGCCGGCGGTGATGCTGCGGCCGGCGGAATAGAAATGGTCGGCCGTGCGCGTGCGGCGCGCGGCCCACCAGGTGATGGCGAGGGTGACGGAGAGGAAAAGGAAGAAGAAGAGCTTGGCGACGAGGCTCGTGGCCATGCCGGCTCAGCGCTCCTGCCGGAGCCGTTCCAGCTCCGGGTCGTAGCGGCCGTTGGCCCAGCGCACGTACACCCACGTCGTGGCCCAGCAGGCCACGATCACCAGCGCGCCCAGCAGGATCCCGAGGGAGAGGCCCGGCGCCACCAGCGTGCCGAGCAGCGGCTTGTCCCAGGCAATGAGCCCGATGAAGCCGAAGTAGATCACCATCACCACGGCGGTGAGCGCCACTGCCACGCGGCGCCGGGCGGCGGAGAGCGCCCGGAGCCGCGCGTCGTGATCGCCGTTCACCTCAGCTCAGGCCCAGCAGGCCCTTCTTGAAGCCCTCGCCCGGGCCGGGCTTGGGGCCGATCCAGCAGCGCAGCACCGCGTCCGCGAACTCCTTGCCGGCGATCGTCCCCACGTCGCTCCCGGCGATGTTGATCGTGGTGCCCTGCTCCGGCACGTAGGTGATGAGCAGTTCCTCGCCGTTCTTGATGTCCCGCATCATGCCGCACAGCTGCTCGAACTGGGCCTTGAGCTCGGCCGACGCGCCGGGGGTGTTGTCCTTGAGGCCGTCGTTCCAGGCGCCGCAGATCTTGTCCTTGCTGCCGTGGCCGGAGATGAAGTGCATCACCATCCGGCGCGGCGCGTCGGCGGCGAGGATGGCCTGCGGGTCCTGCGAGGCCGTGGCCACGTAGAGGCCCGCCACGTACACCTTGATGATGAACTTCTTGCGCAGCGCCATCCCGTTCAGGGACAGCGTGTGCCCGCCCACGTCGATGGTGGACGGCATGTGGACCCCGTTCATGGTGCGGCCGGTGTCCGCCGGCTCCATGGTCGGGAGCGCGGGCGAGGCCGCGAGCAGGCTCAACGCGAGCAGGAACATGGCAACTCCGGGAGGAGGTGGAGAGACTGGCGCTGTCCAGCGGCCAAGTTGCCGCGCCCGGCGGCCGGGCGCAACCCGGTCAGGGTCCCGTGAGGCGCACCCCGCCCGGCTCCAGCCGCATCAGCGCACCCTCGGGCACTTGGATGAACAGGTCCCGGCCGCTGGCGGTGAGCTCGGGGTACTGCCGTCCCACGCCCGCGAGGAGCGGGGACAGGAAGGTCTCGGGAATCGGGATTCCGTTGATCCGCGCCTCCGCCAGGTGGAACCGCACCGCGATGGGACCGGCAGGGACCAGCTGCACCCGCGCTTCCAGCGCCGTCTCGGGCGGCAGCAGCAGGAGGCCCTGGGCCAGCGCCCGGCGCGCCTCCGGCGGCAGCTGGCCGAGCTGGCCGGCAAGGCGGATCTGCCCGGTGTCCACCTGCACCCGGAAGCCGAAGGTGTCCGGGAATTGCCGCAGCCCGAGGCGCGCCATCAGGTAGGCGGCGAGATCGCCGCCTTCCACCCGGGCGGTGCGCAGGTGGCGGTCGATGTACACCGAATCCACGGTGGCCGAGGCGCGGAACACGCCGGCGGCGGTGATCTCCTGCCACACCGAGTCGGGCGGCGGGGCGGGGGCCTGCGCCCCGAGCGGGGCGGCGGCGAGGAGCAGGGCGAGCAGTGGCCAGCGGGGCAGGGGCGCCATGTTGCGATTCCGCCCGGGGTCCCATATTTCGGGCGACGCGCCCGGGCGGCGCGCTCCCTCACCAACAGGAGTCGGCATGGAATGGACCATCGTGGGGATGAACATCCTCTACGCGGTCGCGGGCGTCGTGCTGATGTACCTCTCCTACCGCGCCATCGACAAGCTCACCCCCGAGGTGAATTTCGCCGCGGAGCTGCAGAAGGGGAATGTCGCCGTGGCCATCTTCATCGGCGCCCTCTTCCTCGCCATCGCCATCATCATCGGCGGGGCGCTCGGCTGAGCATGCGCCGGGGTCTCCTGCTGCTCCTGGCCGGGCTCCTCCTGGCGACGCCGCTCGCCGGGCAGGTGCGCCGCATGGAGCGGTACGACGACACCTTCAAGAAGTACAGCAAGCGCTTCTTCGGCCCCGCGTTCGACTGGCGGCTCTTCAAGGCGCAGGCCATGACCGAGAGCAACCTCGACTCGGCGGCGCACAGCTGGGTCGGGGCGCGGCATCATGCAGCTCATGCCGGCCACGTTCAAGGAGATCCAGACCACCAACCCCGATTTCCTCTCGATCGACGACATCGAGTGGAACATCGCCGCCGGCATCTTCTACGATCGCCGCCTCTGGCGTCTCTGGCGCGACTCGGTGGACACGCAGGATCACCGCCACTTCATGTTCGCGAGCTACAACGCCGGGCGCATCCCCATCCTGCGGGCCCAGGGCCTGGCGCGCACCCGCACCCTCGACCCGCGCCTGTGGCCCAGTATCGAGACCGTGGCGCCGGAGGTCCGTGGCTGGCGTCACCAGGAGACCTTCGGCTACGTCCACCGCATCACCATGAACCTGGGCCGCATGGACTCCCGCGGCCGCGTCGTCCGCCGCGAGCCGCCGCCGCTGCCCGGCCCGGTCGGAACCGAGGGGGGCGGCTTCGCGCCGTAAAGGCTTGTCTGGCGGCGAGGATACACCGCAGAGGCGCAGAGACGCGGAGGGCCGCAGAGGAACTCCCAACAGGAAGCGGGGCTCGTCTCAGGACGAGCCCCGCTCGGTATTTGTGGGTGTCGGTTCGGGTTCGGCGCCGGCCCCCCACCCGGCCTGCCGGGCCACCATCAATTCACGGCACTCCCCTCGAGGCGAACTCGCCACTCCGAGCGCGGGTCCTCTGCGGCCCTCGGCGTCTCTGCGCTCTGAATCCTCCCGCGCCAAACCCCGCCCTAGAGCAGCCCGGTGAGCGGCGTCGCGTAGGTGTGGGAGCGTGGCTCCGGCTCGCCGTAGCGACCCTGGTGGGCGTGCTGGCGGTTCCACTCCTCCCGCAGGCAGAACGGGTCGAGTCCGTGCGGATGATCCACGGCCAGAACCCCGTCGAGGTGGTCGATCTCGTGCTGGATCAGCTCGGAGCGATCCCCTTCGAGCTCCGCCTCGTGCCAATCGCCCCGCAGGTCCTGGAACCGCACCTTGATCCGGTAGGCGCGCGCCACCCGCACCAGCAGGTTCGGGAACGAGAAGCAGTCGTCCCAGACCGTGAAGTCCTCGTTGCCGACGTCGATGATCTCGGGATTGATCAGCGTCCAGGGCCGATCCATCTCCACGTGGACGATCCGGAGCGGCGCCCCAACCTGCGGAGCCGCGATCGCCCGGCCGTAGCCGAAGCGGGACTGGAAGTCCCGCAGCGTGTCCCGAAGGTCGTCCACGACCACCCGGACCGCGGCGGAGCCCGGCTTGGTGACCGCCTCGCACCGGGTGCGCAGGATCGGGTCGCCCAGCATGCGGATACGGTGAATGGTCATGGTCGGCTCGGTCCCCGTGTGGTTGGTCCCAATCTCGTGATCCGCGGGGGGCAGCACAATAGGAAAATCGCTCCCGTTTCCCACGCTGATTTTCGGAAACGACCGAAGATCACTCAAGAGGTAGTAGCAACAACGACGCCAGCAACGCCATGTTCTGCATCGCCTTGCTGCACCCTGGGGAGAATCGACAGTGGCTTTCCCTCGCGAGCATTACCCATCTCGTTGCCCACCATGAACTTGGACCTAATTGCCAATTCTCTGGATTTTAGTTGACAAATGCCGAGTCGAGGTCTAGCATTGTGTCCATCATGGGTGCCTCAATCTCCGAACAACTCGCCGACCTGCCGCTGCCTCCCGCGTACCGCGGGCCCCGCGGCTCGATCCTCGTGGCGCTCAAGCGCGCGGGGTCGCTCACGGCGCGGGAGCTCGGGGAGCAGCTGCACCTCTCCTCCAATGCCATCCGGCATCACCTGAAGGAATTGGAGACCGAGGAGGTCATCGGCTATCGGCGGGAGCAGCGGGGGATCGCGGCGCCCACCTTCGCCTGGCACCTGAGTGCCGCGGGCGAGGCGCTCTTCCCGCAGCGCTACAAGGAACTGCCTCACGGAGGTGCTGGACCGGGTGGCCGCCCAGGCCGGCCGGCAGGCGGTGGTGGCGGCGCTCGAGACCCGGTTCACCGACCTGGCCCGGAAGCTCCGCGCCGAGCTGGCCGATGCCAGCCCGGAGGAGCGGATGGAGGCGGTGATGCGGGCGCTGGTGGAAGGCGGTTACATGGCCGAGTGGCGGGACGGCGAGGGGCCTGAAGCTCACCGAGCACAACTGCGCCATCCGCGCCCTGGCCGAGCGCTTCCCCGAGATCTGTGAGGCGGAGGCGAAGTTCCTGGGTGAGGTGCTGGCGGCGGCCGTGGAGCGCGAGGCGCACATGCTCGATGGCTGCACCGCCTGCGAATACCGCGTGCGCTTCCCCGAGGTCGGGGCGGCGCCGCTCACGACGTTGAACGGCGGGGCGACGCGCCCCGCGAGGAGTCGGCATGAGCACGAGCGAGACGACGGTCGAGTCGCTGGTCGGCGGCGAGTACAAGTACGGCTTCGTCACCGACATTCGACACCGAGACCATCCCGAAGGGCCTCAGCGAGGACGTGGTCGCCTCATCTCGTCGAAGAAGGGCGAGCCGGCCTGGATGACGGAGTGGCCGACGCCTACCGCCGGTGGCAGAAGATGGAGGAGCCCCATCACTGGGGCCAACTTCTCGTATCCGCCGGTGGACTACCAGGACATCATCTACTACGCCGCGCCCAAGAACGTGAAGCCGCTGGCGAGCCTCGATGAAGTCGATCCCGAGCTGATCAAGACCTACGAGAAGCTCGGCATCCCGCTCCGGGAGCAGAAGCTGCTCTCGCCGGCGGGCCGTGGATGCCATCTTCGACTCCGTGTCGGTGGCCACCACCTTCAAGGAGAGCCTGGCCAAGGAAGGCATCATCTTCTGCCCCATCAGCGAGGCGCTGCGCGAGCACCCCGACCTGGTGAAGCAGTACCTGGGCTCGGTGGTGCCCGTGAACGACAACTTCTTCGCGGCGCTCAACTCCGCGGTGTTCAGCGACGGCTCCTTCGTGTACATCCCGAAGGGCGTCCGCCGCCTACGGAGCTCAGCACCTACTTCCGCATCAACACCGCCAACTCGGGCCAGTTCGAGCGCACGCTCATCGTGGCCGACGAGGGGGCGTACGTGAGCTACCTCGAGGGCTGCACCGCGCCCAAGCGGGACACCAACCAGCTCCACGCCGCGGTGGTCGAGCTGGTGGCGCTCAAGGGCGCCACCATCAAGTACTCCACGGTCCAGAACTGGTACGCCGGCGATGCCGAGGGCAAGGCATCTACAACTTCGTCACCAAGCGCGGCCGCGCCGCCGAGGATGCGAAGATCTCCTGGACGCAGGTGGAGACCGGCTCGGCCATCACCTGGAAATACCTGAGCGTCATCCTCCAGGGCGACCGCTCGGTGGGCGAGTTCTACAGCGTGGCGGTGGTCAACGGCCGCCAGCAGGCCGACACCGGCACCAAGATGATCCACGTCGGGAAGGACACCCGGAGCACCATCGTCTCCAAGGGCATCTCGGCGGGGCAGGGCAACAACAGCTACCGCGGGCTGGTGAAGGTGCTGCCGCGCGCCACCAACGCGCGCAACCACCCAGTGCGACTCGATGCTCATCGGGAACTGCTGCGGCGCGCACACCTTCCCGTACATCGACGTGCAGAACTCCACGGGCGCCGTCGAGCACGAGGCCTGCACGTCGAAGATCGGCGAGGACCAGATCTTCTACCTGAAGCAGCGTGGGCTCAA
>JBGAOL010000046.1:0-15098 GCA_044221825.1 Gemmatimonadales bacterium | reverse complement strand
TGGTGGTACTGCTTGGCGCCGCCATGGGTGCGCAGGCGCCGAGCCGGGCCAGCGCGTCGTCCTGGGTGACCATCATGCCGCCGTCGCCCCAGGCGCCGAGATTCTTGCTGGAAGAACGAGAGCGCCCCCACCTGGCCCAGTTCGCCCGCCAGGCGCCAGCTGCCGTCCACCCGCTGCCGCGCGCCGATGGACTGGGCCGCATCCTCGATGACCGGCAGCCCGTGGCGGCGGGCCACGGCCAGAGACTCCCCCATGTCCGCCATCTGCCCAACAGGTGCACCACCACGGTCCGCCGGTGCGCCGTGCGTGATGGCAACCTCCGGCCGCCGGCGTCATGTTGAACGTGGTGGGATCGATGTCCACGAACACCGGCCGCCCGCCGGTGTTGTGGATGGTGCCCGCCGTGGCGAAGAAGGTGAAGGCGGGACAGATCACCTCGTCGCCCGGCTGGAGCTCGAGGGCCCGGAGCGGGAGGAGCAACGCGTCGGTGCCGCTGTCGCAGCCGATCCCGTGCTTCGCGTGGAAGCGCGCCGCGACCTGCGCCTCGAGCTCGGCAACCTCCGGCCCGAGGATGAACGCCTGCCGCTCGATGACGCGCTGGGCGGCCTGCACCTCGCCCTGGATGGACCGGTACTGGGCAACGAGGTCGAGAGCAGCAGGGCTCGCGCACAAGGGCTCGGGAAGCACCACCCACGATGAGGGGGCCCGGCGGGCCCAGGGACGGCCCTGCCCCGAGCAACTCCGGGGCCAGCCGGCGGGCGAAGTCTAGCGGTCGCGTCCCGTCGGGTCAACGCGGCTAGGCGCGCCTGCTCTTCACGATACGCCGTCCGCAGGCGCCAAGCAGGTAGCCTTGCCTGTCGCGCACCTGCAACCGCTCGCCGCAGCGGCACATCCACCCCACCCGCCGGGCCGGGACGCCCACCATGAGGGCAAAGGCCGGCACGTCGCTCGTCACCACCGCGCCCGCGCCGATGAAGGCATACTCGCCGAGCGTCACTCCGCACACGATGGTGGCGTTGGCCCCGATGGACGTCCCGCGACGCACCAGGGTGGGCGGTACTCGTGCTTCCGCGAGACGTGGCTCCGCGGGTTGCTGACGTTGGTGAAAACGCAGCTCGGCCCGCAGAACACGTCGTCCTCGAGGGTGACGCCCTCGTAGACCGAGACGTTGTTCTGGATCTTCACGTTGTTGCCGAGGCGCGTGCCGGGCATGACCACCACGTTCTGGCCCAGCGCCCTGAGCGGCGCTGCCGATCACCGCGCCGGCCATGACGTGGCAGAAGTGCCAGACCTTGCTGCCGGCCCGACCACGGCGCGTCAACGTAGCTCGACTCGTGCACGAAGAAGTCCGCCACCGCCGCCCTCGTCAGTCCTGCGTGGAATCGGCGAAGCTGCCGTCGGGCCGTCGATCTTCACCTCGGTCTCGAGCGCCGCGCCGAAGCGTTCCGCACCGTCCGTCGCGCCAGGGCGATGAGCCCGCGCACGTCCGCCGCCGCGGCCCCGCCGGTGTTCACGAAGTAGTTGGCGTGCATCGGCGACACCTCCGCCGCGCCAACGCGCGTGCCCTTGAGTCGATGAGCTGGCCCGCGGTGCGCAGAGCCGTCGGTCTTCTGCCGTACGCGGCCCGTCGGTGGCCCGCCTGCTGAACGGGACCGCTGCCACGCTGCCGCAGGCAGGCTGTTGAACAGCGTTCTCACCGCCAGCGATAGGCTTCCGCCACTTCCGCCTGGGCGATCAGCGGGCTCCTCGGCCACCGAGCCAACCAATTGTCCCGAGCACCACCTGGCCGTGGAGGTTGCTCGCGCGGTGCCGGAAGGGCACCTCGGCGCGGGAGAGCACCCGGTCACGCCCGGCGGCGTCCACCACACCACGACGTGGGTGACCACCTCCGCCCACTCCCCGCCATGGCAGCGGCGTTCATGTACACGCGCCCCGCCGACGCTGCCGGGGACGCCCACGAAGCGATGCAGCCCACGCCAGCCCGCCTCACTGGTGCGCCGGGCCGCGAGCGGCTGCGGCAGCCCGGCGCCCACCCGGAAGCGCCGCCACCGAGGGGGTCGAGCACATCCAGGCCCTTGCCGAGCCGGATGACGAGGGCCGTCATCCCCTCATCGGGCAGGAGCAGGTTGCTCCCGAGGCCGAGCGCAAACCACGGCACACCCGCGCCCGCCGCGAAGGCGAGCGCCGTGGCCACATCCTCGGCGGCCCCGGCAGCAGCACCGTGGCGGGCCCGCCGATCCGGTAGGTGGAGTACCGCGCCAGGCCCTCCTGCTCCTTCACCGTGCCGCGCACCCGGGTGCGGAGGGCGGCGGCGAAGGCGGGGTCGCGCGCGTCGGTCATGCGCGTCAGCCCGACCCCCGCTGCTCGCGCGCCAGCCGGTGCCACTCCTGCACCGAGCGGACGCCGCGCTCCTGGTTGCGGAGCGCCTGGATGGCATCGAGCGCCGCCGAGGCGGCGGAGAGCGTGGTGGTGTACGGCACCCGATGGCCAGCGCGGCGGCCCGGATCGTATAGTCGTCCTGCTGGGTGAGCTTGCCGAGCGGCGTGTTGATCAGCAGCTGCACCGTGCCCGACACCAGGAGGTCCATCACGTTGGGCCGCCCCTCGTACACCTTGAGCACGCGCTCGGCCGGGATGCCCTTGCCGCGCAGGTGCTTGGCCGTGCCCTCAGTGGCGTAGATCTTGAACCCGAGCGCGTGCAGCTTCTCGGCGATGGGTGTGACCGTGTTCTTGTCGTGGTCGTTGACGGTGATGAACACCGCGCCCTCGATCGGCAGCGGGCCGTCAGCCGCGTGCTGCGCCTTGGCGAAGGCCATCCCGAACGACTCGCTGATCCCCATCACCTCACCCGTGGAGCGCATCTCCGGGCCCAGGATCAGGTCCACGCCGTGCAGCTTGTTGAAGGGAAACACCGCCTCCTTCACCGCCACGTACGGCTGGCGCACCTCGTCCTGGATGCCGAGCTCGTCGAGGGTCTTCCCGCTCATCACCGCGGCGGCGACGCTCGCCAGGGGCACCCCCGTGGTCTTCGACACGAAGGGGACGGTGCGGGAGGCGCGCGGATTCACCTCGAGCACGTAGACCACGCCGTCCTTGATGGCGTACTGCACGTTGATCAGCCCCACCACGCCCAGCCGGAGGGCGAAGGCCTTGGTGTAGGCCTTCATCTGCTCCACTTGCGGCGGGGTGATGAGGTAGGGCGGCAGCACGCAGGCGGAGTCCCCGGAGTGGATGCCGGCGTCCTCGATGTGCTGCATCACGCCGCCGATGGCGCACCGCTGGCCATCCGCGATGGCGTCCACATCCGCCTCGAAGGCATCCTCGAGGAAGCGGTCGATGAGCACCGGGTGTCCCGGCGCCACCCGCACCGCGCGGCCGAAGTAGTCGCGGAGCGAGGTCTCGTCGTAGACGATCTCCATGCCCCGCCCGCCGAGCACGTACGAGGGGCGCACCAGGCAGGGATACCCCACCCGCTCCGCCACCCGGACGGCCTCATCCAGCGAGAGCGCCGTGCCGGCCGGCGGCTGCGCCACGCCGAGCTCGCGCGCCAGCGCCTCGAAGCGCTTGCGGTCCTCCGCCGCGTCAATGGCGTCCGGCGAGGTGCCGAGGATCTTCACCCCCGCCGCCTCGAGGCCGCGCGCCAGCTTGAGCGGCGTCTGCCCGCCCAGCTGGACCACCACGCCGAGCGGCTGCTCCACATGGACGATCTCCAGCACGTCCTCGAGCGTGAGCGGCTCGAAGTAGAGCGTGTCGCTGATGTCGTAGTCGGTGGAGACGGTCTCGGGGTTGGAGTTCACCATCACCGTGCGGTAGCCCATCTCGCGGAAGGCGAGGGTGGCCCGGACGCAGCAGTAGTCGAACTCGACGCCCTGCCCGATCCGGTTGGGCCCGCTGCCCAGGATGATGACGGTCTTGTCGGAGCGCGCCGGCGACTCGTTCTCCTCGTCGTAGCAGGAGTAGAGGTAGGGCGTCTGGGACGGGAACTCGCCGGCGCAGGTGTCCACAGTCTTGTAGACCGGGCGGACGCCCAGGTCGTGGCGCAGGTTGCGGATCTCGGCCTCGGGCACGTTCCGCATCTCGGCCAGCTGCCGGTCGGAGAAGCCCATCTTCTTCATCCGCCGCACCAGCCCCGCGTCGCCGTAGATCTCGGCGCGGCCCGCGCCGGACCAGGCCCGCTCCGCCTCCACCAGCTCGAGCATCTGATCCAAGAACCAGGGGTCGATGCCCGTGCGGTCGTGGATCTCCTCCACCGACACGCCGAGCAGGATGGCGCGCTTCACCTGGTAGATCCGCTCCGCGGTGGGCGTGCGGATGGCGGCCTTGATGGCCTCGAGGGAGGTGTCCGTCAGGCGGTCGTCGATCGGGGCGCGGCCCAGCTCCCAGCCGGAGCGGTCGGCCTCGAGGGCGCGGAAGCCCTTCTGGAACGCCTCCTTGAAGGTGCGGCCGATGGCCATCGCCTCGCCCACGGCCTTCATCTGGGTGCCGAGCTTGGGGTCGGCCGTCGGGAACTTCTCGAAGGCGAAGCGCGGCACCTTCACCACCACGTAGTCGAGCACCGGCTCGAACGAGGCGGGCGTGGTCTTGGTGATGTCGTTGGGCAGCTCGTCCAGCGTGTAGCCTACGGCCACCTTGGTGCCGATCCGCGCGATGGGGAACCCGGTGGCCTTCGACGCCAGCGCCGAGGAGCGGGAGACGCGCGGGTTCATCTCGATCACGAACTGCTCGCCCGTGGTGGGGCTCACCGCGAACTGGATGTTGCAGCCGCCGGCCGCCACGCCCACCTCGCGGATGATCTTGATGGCGCTGTCCCGCATCACCTGGTACTCGCGGTCGGTGAGCGTCATGGCCGGCGCCACCGTGATCGAGTCGCCGGTGTGGACCCCCATCGGGTCGAGGTTCTCGATGGAGCAGACGATGACCACGTTGTCCGCCCCGTCGCGCATCACCTCGAGCTCGTATTCCTTCCAGCCCATGATGCTCCGCTCCACCAGCACCGAGCCCACCGGCGAGAGGTCGAGCCCCCGCTCCACGATGGCGATGAGCTCCTCGCGGTTGTACGCGATGCCGCCGCCGGTGCCGCCCAGCGTGAAGGACGGCCGGATGATCGCCGGGTAGCCCGTCTGCTCCACCGCCGCGAGCCCTTCCTCGAGCGAGCGGATGGTGCGGCCCGGCGGCGTGGCCAGCCCGATCCGCTTCATCGCCTGCGCAAACTCCTCGCGGTCCTCCGCCACCCGGATGGCGCGCTCGTTGGCGCCGATCAGCTCCACGCCGTACTTGGCCAGCGTCCCGTCGCGCGTCAGGGCCATGGCCACGTTGAGCGCCGTCTGGCCGCCCATGGTGGGGAGGAGCGCGTCCGGCCGCTCCCGCTCGATCACCCGCGCCACCCATTCCGGCGTCACCGGCTCGATGTAGGTGGCGTCGGCGATCTCCGGGTCGGTCATGATCGTCGCCGGATTGGAATTGACGAGGATGACCCGGTAGCCCTCTTCCTTGAGCGCCCGCACCGCCTGCGTGCCGGAGTAGTCGAACTCGGCCCCCTGCCCGATGATGATCGGGCCCGAGCCGAGCAGGAGGATGGAGCGAAGGTCAGTCCGTTTGGGCATCGACGAGATCCTGGAGTGTCTGCGCGAAGGGAATGGTCGGGGTCCAGCCGGTGGCCTGCGTCAGCCGCGCGGCGTTCCCCACGAGATGCGGCAGGTCGGCGGTGCGGGCAAACTGCGGGTCCACCTCGGGGATGGCCCGCACGCCAAGCTGCTCGCTCAGCATGGCGAAGATCTGCTGGAGGCTCCAGCCCTGGCCGGAGGCCACGTTGTAGACGGCACCGGGCTGGCCGTCCCCGAGCAGCGCCACGTAGGCGCGCGCCACGTCCCGCACGTCGAGGAAATCGCGCACGGGCTCGAGGTTGCCGGTCTTCACCACCGGGGCGCCGATCCGCCGCGCCGCCTTGAGGCGCTTGGCGAAGGCCGGCACCACGTAGCGGTCGGTCTGGCCGGGCCCGGTGTGCGGGAAGGCCCGCGCCACCAGCGTGCGCAGTCCGGTCCGGCGCGCCACCTCCTGCACGGCCACCTCCGCGCCGAGCTTGCTCGCGGCGTACGGCGAGATCGGCACGAGTGGCTCATCCTCGCTGCGGGCGTGCGGCTCGGCCACACCATAGACCTCGGCCGTGCTCACGAGGAGCAGGAGCGGATCGCCGCGCCCCTCGGACCGGGCCTGCCCGAGCGCGTCCGCCAGCCGCGCCGTGCCGCCGGCGTTCACTTCCCATGCCAACCCGGGGTCCCGCCGCGCCTCGGCGCCGGAGGCGATGGCCGCCAGGTGGATCACCGCGTCCGGCACCTCATCCACGAGCGCCTTCACCGAGACGGGATCGCGCAGGTCGAGCGGGTACCAGCGGGTCCACGCCCGCTCGGTTGCCGAGAGGAACTCCGGCGGCGCTTCCCCGGGGAGGCGGGTGCCCAGCACCTCGTGGCCCGCGTCGAGCAACGCCGGCAGCAGCCACCGGCCGACGAAGCCGCCGGCCCCGGTGACGAGCACCTTCACCGGGCCACCCCGAGCCGGGCCAGGTCCGCGTCCACCATCATGCGGATGAGCCCCTCGAAGGTGACGGTGGGCTTCCAGCCGAGGTCCCGGGCCGCCTTGGACGGGTCGGCCAGCAGGATGTCCACCTCGGCGGGCCGCACGAAGCGCGGGTCGATCTTCACGTACTGCTGCCAATCGAGCCCGGCATGCTGGAAGGCGATCTCCACCAGCTCCCGCACGGTGTGGGTCTCCCCCGTGCCAATCACATAGTCCTCGGGCTCCGCCTGCTGCAGCATGCGCCACATGGCGTCCACATAGTCGCCCGCGAAGCCCCAGTCGCGCCGGGCATCGAGGTTGCCCAGGCGCAGCTCCCTGGCGAGGCCCGCCTTGATGCGCGCCACGCCGTCGGTGACCTTCCGCGTGACGAACTCGATCCCGCGCCGCGGCGACTCGTGATTGAAGAGGATCCCGCTCACCGCGTACAGGTTGTACGACTCGCGGTAGTTGACCGTGATCCAGTGCCCGTAGCACTTGGCCACGCCGTAGGGCGAGCGCGGGTAGAAGGGCGTGCTCTCCTTCTGCGGCGTCTCCATGGCCCGGCCGAACATCTCGGAGCTGGAGGCCTGGTAGAACCGGGCCTTGGGCCAGGCCAGCCGGATGGCCTCGAGGATCCGGGTGACGCCCAGGGCCGTGAACTCGCCCGTGAGCACCGGCTGGGACCAGCTGGTGGGCACGTAGGACTGGGCGGCGAGGTTGTAGACCTCGTCCGGTTCCGTTTCCTTGAGGACCGTGGTCAGGGAGTGCTGGTCCAGCAGGTCGGCCGGGAGGATGGTCACCCGGTCGAGCAGGTGGTCGATGCGCTCGTAGCTGTGGTGGCTGGTCCGGCGGACCACCCCCACCACCTCGTAACCCTTGGCCAGCAGGAACTCGGCGAGGTAGGAGCCGTCCTGCCCGGTGATTCCGGTGATCAGTGCCCGCGGCATGGGGGGAGGTCCCTCCGGTGTTGTGTCAAGACCTTCAGCCGGTTATACTTGGCGGCTGTCCCGCGACTCGTGGAACCCAGTCCCCCGGAAGGAAGATCCGTATGGCCCGGACGTGCAACGTGTGTGGCAAGGGGCCGATCACCGGCAACAACGTCAGCCACGCCAACAACCGGAAGAAGCGCCGCTGGTACCCCAACCTCCAGACGGTCCGTGTCCTCGTCGAGGGGGCGCCCCGCCGGGTCCAGGTCTGCACCCAGTGCATCAAGTCTAACCGGGTGAAGAAGGCGGTCTGACGCATCCGGGGCGCCGCCCACGTGGCCGGCGCCCCGCCTCCAGCGGTCGGTCGCCGGCGCAGACATCCAGTAGTGGCCAGAAAAAAGGGGACCCTCGGGTCCCCTTTCGTCGTTCCTCTCAGTCCGGAATCGCCGGGCCATCGTCACTCCGGGAGGAGCTCGATGCGCGCCATCTCGGCGCCGTCGCCCGGCCGGTGGCCGAGCTTGAGGATCCGGGTGTAGCCGCCCGGGCGCGCGGCGAAGCGATCGGAGATCTCCCCGAACAGCTTGGCGAGCGCCTCGCGCTCCCGCACCTTGGCCGCGGCGAGGCGGCGGGCGTGCAGGGTCTTCTTGCGCGACTGGGTGATCAGCTTCTCGGCGTACGGCCGGAGCTCCTTGGCCTTGGCCACGGTGGTGGTGATGCTGCCGTGGAGGAAGAGGCTCGTGGCCATGTTGCGCAGGAGCGCCTTGCGGTGCTCCGAGGTGCGCGACAGCTGCCGTCCCTTTGCCTGGTGCCGCATTGTCTCAGCTCTCCTCGACGCCGTCGGACGCGACGCGCACGCTCGGCGGGGTGCCGGGGTTCACCACGCGGAGGTCGCCATCGGCCTCCTCGAAGCGCATCCCGAAGTTCAGTTCCTGCTGGCGGAGGAGGTCGGCGATCTCGCGGAGCGCCTTCTCCCCGACGTTCTTGACCTTGAGCAGCTCGTCCTCGGTGTAGGTGACGAGGTCGCCCAGGGTGCGGATGTTGGAGTTCTTCAGCGAGTTGAGCGACCGGACCGAGAGGCCGAAATCGTCAATCAGCCGGTTCAGCTTGTCGCGGAGCGCGCCCGCCCCCGCCGCCCCCGCCTGGCTCTCGGCGCGGCCCACGGGGACCTTGCCGAAGTCGACGAAGTAGCGGAAGTGCTCCTGCGCGAGGGCCGCCGCGTAGGCGATGGCGTCCTCGGGGGAGATGGTGCCGTTGGTCTCGACGCTGACCGTGAGGCGGTCGTAGTCGGTGCGCTGGCCGACGCGGGTCTCGGCCACCGCGAAGTTGGCGCGGCGGACCGGGTTGTAGATGGCGTCGATGGTGATCAGGTCCACCGGCAGCGAGCGGTCCTTGGGGTGCAGCTCCGCCTCGACGTAGCCGCGGCCCTTGTTGACGTAGAGCTCGCCGTTGACCTCGCGGGCATCCTGCACGGTGAAGAGCAGGTGGTCCGGGTTCACCACGCGCACCGAGCCGCTCGGCACGATGTCGCGGGCGTAGACCGGGCCGGCGCCGTCCTTCTTGATGCGGAGCACCGCCTCGTCGACGTCGTCCGCGAGGACGAGCGTCAGGGACTTGAGGCGCTGGATGATCTGGTGCACGTCCTCGTGGACGCCCGGGATGGTCTGGTGCTCGTGCACCACGCCATCGAGGCGGAACGCCCACACCGCGCTGCCGCGGAGCGAGGACAGCAGGAGCCGCCGGAGCGAATTGCCCAGCGTATACCCGAACCCGCGCTCCAGCGGCTGCAGCCGGAACTCGGCGATGTTCGGGTTGTCCTCCCGCTTGGTCATCTCGACCAGGTGCGGGCGGACCAGGCCGGTGAGGTCGATGGTCATGGTCACTTGGAGTACAGCTCGACGATGAGCTGTTCCTGCGCGTTGAGCGGGATCGCATCGCGCGTCGGGCGCTCGATGACCTTCCCCGCCACCTTGTCGCCGTCCACGGAGACCCACTTCACGGCCTGGCCGCGCGCCGCGAACTCGAGCGCGAGCTTGACCGGGACGAGCTCCTTGCTGGCCTGCGCCACCCGCACTTCCATGCCCGGCTTCACGTAGAAGCTCGGCACGTCCACCTTGCCGCCGTTGACCTCGATGTGGCCGTGGCGGACGAGCTGGCGGGCCTGCTTGCGGTTGGCCGCGAAGCCCATGCGGAAGACGATGTTGTCGAGCCGGCTCTCGAGCGCCACCAGGAGATTGGTGCCCTTGACGCCCTGCTCGCGCGAGATCCGGTCGAAGGTGTTCCGGAACTGCTTCTCGGTGAGGCCATAGATGCGCTTCACCTTCTGCTTCTCACGGAGCTGCTTGGCATAGCCGGAGGTCTTGCGGCCCCGGCCACCACCGGCGTTCTGGCCGTGCTGGCCCGGCGGATACCCACGGCGCTCCACGGCGCACTTCTCGGTGAGGCAACGGGTGCCCTTCAGGAAGAGCTTGGTGCCTTCCCGGCGGCACTGCCGGCAACTGGCTCCTGCGTAACGCATAGGTCAGACCCGCCGCTTCTTGGGAGGACGGCAGCCGTTGTGCGGAATCGGCGTGACGTCGCGGATGGAGACCACCTTGAGGCCAACCGAGGCCAGCCCCTGGATGGCCGACTCGCGGCCGCTGCCCGGGCCCTGGACGCGCACGTGCACGCGGCGCAGTCCCAGGTTCATGGCCTCGCGGCCGCAGTTCTCGGCGGCCACGGTGGCGGCGAAGGGCGTGGACTTCTTGGACCCCTTGAAGCCCGCCTTGCCGGCCGAGCCCCACGTCAGGGTGTTGCCCTTCATGTCCGTGATGGTGATCAGCAGGTTGTTGAAGGTCGCGGAGATGTGGGCCACGCCCTCGCTCTCGACGATCTTCTTCCCGCGCTTCGCGGCGGGGGCCTTGGGGGCCGCCGCCGGCGCCGCGGCCGCAGGGGCCGCCGTCTGGGGCTTCTCGGGAGTGGTCATTTACTTCTTCGTCACCTTCTTCTTGCCCGCGATGGCCCGGCGCGGGCCCTTCTTGGTGCGGGCGTTGGTATGCGTGCGCTGGCCGCGGAGCGGGAGGCCCCGGCGGTGGCGGATGCCACGGTAGCTGCCGATGTCCATCAGGCGCTTGATGTTCATTGCGATCTCGGTGCGCAGGGCACCTTCGACGCGCAACGAGCGCTCGATGAACTGGCGGAGCCGGGCCACCTCATTGTCGCTGAGGTCCCGGACCCGGGTGTCGGGGCTCACGCCCGTCTCGGAGAGGATCTTGCCGCTGGTGGGGCGGCCGATCCCGTAGATGTACGTGAGAGCGATCTCGACCCGCTTCTCGCGCGGGAGATCGACGCCAGCGATACGCGCCATCGGTTACCCCTGCCGCTGCTTGTGCTTCGGGTTGCGCTTGCAGATGATCCGGAGCGTGCCCTGGCGGCGGACCACCTTGCAGTGCTCGCAGATGGGCTTGATGCTCGAACGAACCTTCACGGACCACTCCCAGAAACGGGTTTGACTAGAGCACGACAACGTACTGGGGGGATGTGGATAATGCAAGGGGGACGCACGACTTAGGAGGGACCCGCCGGGGAGGCCACGGCGGGGGGTCCGCAGGGCTTCAGCCGGCCGCCGCCCCGGCCATTTCCAGGAAGGCGCCCCGGGGATCCGGCGCCTGCAGGACCGGTCGGCCCACCACCAGGTGAGTGGCGCCGGCCTGCGCCGCCTCCCGGGGGCCGGCCGTCCGGGCCTGATCCCCCGCCGCGTCCCCGGAGCGCCGGATTCCGGGCACCACCACCCAGCCCTCTGGGCCGAGCTGGGCCCGGACCGTCGCCACCTCGTGGGGGGAGCAGACGCAGCCCCGGAGCCCCGCCCGCCCGGCGGCCGCCGCCAGCCGGGCCACCTCGTCCAGCACCGTCACGCTGCCCCGCCCCACCGCCTCGGCGTAGCCCTCCGGGGTGTGGCTGGTCAGCACCGTCACCCCGACCACCCCCATAGCCGGGCCGGCCGCCTCCGCAGCGGCGGCCATCATCGCCGAGCCGCCGAGCGTGTGAATGGTGGCCATCTGGACGCCGAGGGCCCGGGCGCCGGTCACGGCCCCGGCGACCGTGTTCGGGATGTCGTGCCACTTGAGGTCCAGAAACACCGACAGGCCTCGCCCCGCCATCTCCCGCACGAACGCCGGGCCTTCTTCCGCGAAGAGGATGGAGCCGACCTTCACCCACCGAGCCTCCGGGATCCGGTCGAGGAGGCGGCGCGCGTCGGCGCCGGGGAGATCGAGGGCAATGATGAGCTCAGCCACCGTGCTGCTCCAGGTCGCGGATGACCTTTTCGGGGATGCGAGGGTCGGCCATTGCCGCCGTGCCGATGGCCACGAGGCTGGCGCCGGCGCGCAGGTACTGTCGGGCGTCGTCCGCGGTGCGGATGCCGCCCATCCCCACCACCGGCATGCCGCCGCTCTTGTCCATGATCTTGCGGACCGCGAGCACGCCCACGGGCAGCAGCGCCGGGCCACTCATGCCGCCGTTGCCGTTGCCGAGCCTGGGCGCCCCGGCCTCGTCCATCAGGTAGGCGGGAAAGGTGTTGACCACCGACACGCCATCGGCGCCGGCCTCACGCACGCAGAGCGCCATGCCGGCGATGTCGGGCAGCGCGGGAGAGAGCTTGGCGAGGATGGGTCGCCGGGTCTTCTCCCGGCAGAGGCCGATCACCTGGGCGGCCGTGGCCGGGTTGGCCCCGAACTCCACCCCGCCCGCGTGGGTGTTGGGGCAGGAGAGGTTGATCTCGTAGCCGGTGATGTTGCCGAAGTGATCGAGGCCAGCCACCACCTCCGCAAAATCCCCGGGTTCGAAGCCCACCACGTTCACGATGACCCGCGCTGCCTTCACGTGGGTCTCGAGCCAGGGAAACTCGTGCTCCCGCACCGAGGCGAGCCCCGGATTGGCGAGCCCCACCGAGTTGAGCATCCCGAAGGGGAACTCGGCCACGCGCGGCGCCTTGTTGCCCTTGCGCGGCTCCTTGGAGACGGCCTTGGTCATGATGCCACCGAGCCGCTCGAGGTCGATGACGCCCTGCACCTCCCGGCCGAAGCCACAGGTGCCGGCGGCGAGGAGGACGGGATTCTGGAAGGTGGTGCCGAAGACGGTGCGGGCGAGCGACGACGTCACTGTTCCACCGGGGCGCGGGGCGTGGCAGGCTGGGCGGGCTGTGGCCGGCCGGGCGTGGGCCGCGGCGTCCCCGGGCGCGCCGGCGTGGGCCGGCCCCCGGGCGCCAGGCTCGCCAGCGAGTCCTCGAGCGCCTGGAACGCAGGCGACTCGGTGCCGAGCAGCGTGAGCACGTAGGGACTCGCCGCGTAGTCGCGGGCGAGCGCGTCTCGGAGCGAGTCGGCGCGGGCCGGCTCGAGCTCCATGAGCGCGAGGAGCGCCTTGGGCACGTATGGCGAGGCGGGCCACCCGGCCATGATTCGATGCAGGTAGCCGGCGGCGAGCGACGGGGCGGCGAGCGAGTCGCGCACCACCTCGGCCAGGAGGAAGAGCCGCATCTCGCCATTGGGCGTGCCGGGGAGGATGCTGTCCTGCGCCGCCACCTTGAGGGCCACCCGCCCGATCCGGCCGGCCTCCGGCGCGAAGCGGCCGCCGGTCTCCGCGAGGTCGTTGACCTGCTGGGCGAGTTCCGCGAACCGCGGCGGGTCGGCGGCCACCCGCAGGCGGGCGATGGCCTGGCGCAGGTCGGCCGCCCGCGTCACCGGGTCCCCGGGCCGGCCGAGCGCCCGGGCCTCCTCGAAGCGGCGGAGGCCGCGGGCGGAATCGGTCGGGAACCAGTACTCCCCGTCAGCGATGAGCAACTCGCCGCGGATGGCCGGGGCAATGGCAGTGTCGGCCACCACGTCGGCGAGGAGACGCTGGCCCGCCGTGGTGTCCTGGCGCCGCACCCGGGCCACCAGGGAGTCCCACAGCATGAGCGTGTCCCGCGCCAGCGGGTGCCGCGCCGCGAGCAGCGACTCGGCGACCGCCACGGCCTCGGCAGCCCGCCCGGCGCCGGCGAGCGCGGCGGCGCGGTCGGCCGCCGCCCGGGGGTGCTCGCTCCGTTCGAGTGCGATGACCGCCTCGTCGAAGCGGCCCTCATGGGCCAAGGCGCGGCCCAGGGCGTAGCGGCCGTAGGCCCGCTCCCGGGCATCGGGGGATTCCGTCAGGCGTCCGTAGGCGCGAATGGCCCCGGCATAATCCCCGAGCCGCTCGTAGCACTCGCCCGCGAGGCGACGCGCGCGGGTGGCCACCTCGGCATCCCGCGCGCCCGCAGCTTCCTCGAGCGGCACCACGGCCCGCTCGCACTGACCGAGGCGGGCCAGCGACTGGCCCTGCAGGTAGCGGGCACGATCCGAGAAGCCGGCGTGCGGGTGGCGCACCAGCACCGACTCGGCGCGCACCGAGACCTCGCCCCAGAGCCCGTTGGCCTCGAGGGTGCGGCCCTCGCGCTCGGCCTTCAGGGCCCGGCCGGCGGCGCGGTCGGTGTGGTACATCCCGTTGTAGTAGGCGCACCCGCCGAGGAGGAGCACCAGCGCCAGCGCCGCGGCCCGCGTCACCGGCCGTTCCCCGCGGCGGACGGGGCGCCGAGCTTGCGGTCGTACTCGAGCAGGTAGGCCACGATGGCGTCGGCCAGCGCGGTGGCGAGGGACTGCTGCGAGCTGCGGCGCGTCATCAGGCGCGCATCGTTGGGATTGGTGCTGAAGCCCATCTCCACCAGGATGGCCGGACGGCGGGCGGTGTTGAGCACGGCCAGCCGGTTGTGCTGTTTCACGCCGCGGTCGGTGCCGGTGTGGACCTTGGCCAGTTCCTCCTGCACCAGCTCCGCCGCCCGGGCCGACTCGCGGAGGTACTCGTTCATCTGGAGGTTGCGGAGGATGTAGTCGAGGTCGTTGGCGCCCTGCGCGGGGGCGTCCTCGTACTGCAGCGCCTCGTTCTCCATGTTGGCGATGCGGTCGGCGTCCTCGGTGTTCTCCTCGCCGATGATGATGGTGTGGAACCCGCTCACCTCGCCGAAGCGGCGGCGGGCGCGGGCATCGAGCGCGTCCACGTGCAGGCTCACGAAGAGCTCGCACTCGGCGGTGCAGTAGCGGGCGCGGTCGAGGATGTTGATGAGCGTGTCGGTGGTGCGCGTCATCACCACGCGGATGCCGCGGCCCTTGAGCTCGTCGCGCAGGAGGAGCGCCACCTGCAGCGTCACGTCCTTCTCGCGCAGGCCGCGGGGAAAGTAGATGCCGGGGTTGCCGGGGTCGCGACCGCCGTGCCCGGCGTCCACGGTGATGACATGGCCGGGCCGGAGCCCGTTGGGGAGCCGCGCGATGGTGGTGGCGGGCGGCGGGGTGCGCATCCGCTCGGTGAGCCGCGCGGTGCGCGCGTCCCAGCTGTAGCGCTCGGCCAGGACACGCGGCAGCACCTCGGCCACGAACTGGAGCGGGAGGAAGAGCGAGTCGCGCAGCACCACGGCGGTGCCGGCGAGCGGCTGGAGCCGGTCGTTGAAGGCGAAGGCCGGGGCGCCCGGCAGGAAGCGGAAGGACTGGCGGGCCAGCGTGAGGTCGTACCACCCCTCGCGCCGGGCGAGGGTGCCGCTGAGGAGCCCCACCAGCGTGCCACCGTGCACCAGCGGGCCGGC
>JBGAOL010000045.1:0-15628 GCA_044221825.1 Gemmatimonadales bacterium | reverse complement strand
GGGGACGGCGCGGGGGGGTGTTTGACCGCGCCATTGCCCCGGCGCCGTGGACCCTGCCGTCCCATGCGAGTCTTTTCACCGGCCAGGTGGCCACCGCCCTCAAGGTGGGGTGGGAGCAGCCGCTGGTGCCGGAGAGCCGGACGCTGGCGGAGGTGCTGCAGTCCCGCGGCTACAGCACGGCCGGGTTCATCGCCAACGCGCTGTACTGCAATGCGGGCCAGGGCCTCGCGCAGGGCTTCGAGCACTACGAGGACTTCCAGTGGACCCCGGCCGACCTCCTCCTGACCACCGGGATCGGCGCGGCCCTGCTCAACAATGACTGGCTGCGCCGCCAGGCCGGCGAGTTCCAGCTGCCCGGGCGCAAGTCGGCGGCGCAACTGAACGCGGCCGTGCTCGCCTGGGTCGATGGCCCCCGGGTGCGCCCGTTCTTCGTCTTTGCCAACTACTTCGATGCCCACATTCCGGTCCTGCCCTCGGCGGCGACAATGGCGGCCTGGGGCGCCGAGCCGGGTGCGCGTCCGCACCGCTTCCGGTACTACGGCTACGAGGCGTCGTGGCGGGGGGCGGAGCATTTCTCCGCCGCGGAACGGAGCGCGGAGCGGGAGGCGTACCTCGCTGCCGTGCATGGGCTGGATGCCGAGGTGGGGCGGCTGCTGGACAGCCTGGAGGCCCGGGGCCTGCTGCGGCACACGCTCGTGGTGATGACCGCCGATCATGGCGAGCAGTTTGGGCGGCATGGGCTGTTCGAGCACGGCAACAGCCTGTATCCCCAGCTCGTCCATGTCCCCTTGCTCATGCTCCTCCCCGACGGGCTCGGGGCCGGAGTCCGGGTGCGGCAGGCGGTGAGCCTCCGGAGCGTTCCCGCGACGCTGCTGCGCCTCGCGGGGCAGGAAGACGCCGGGATCCCGGGGCGATCACTGCTGGCGCGGGACTCCCTCGGCCGGCTCGAGGTCCGGCATCCGGCCCTGGTCTTCTCGGCGCTCGTGGACCCGGCGGGACGGGTGGGGGCCAGCGTCATCGCGGACAGCGTGCAGGGCATCTTCATGTCGCGCCGGCCGGACGAGTTCTACAACCTGCAATCCGACATCCTGGCGGAGCACCCCTTGCCGGTCCCCGCGGGTTCCCTCGGGGTGCTGGCCCGCCACGCCCGCCTCCTGCGCACGGCGGCCGCGGGGCCGCCGTAAGGGTGGGTCAGGGTCGTCCCGTGAGGTAGCCCAGGCATTCCCCGGCGCTCCAGCTGCCGAGCAGGAGCAGAATGGCCGGGCTCGCGCGGAGGAACGCGCCGACGTTGCGGCCCTTCGCCAGACGATCCCGGAACAGCCGCGCGAACAGGACGAAGGGGAGCACGGGGGCGAGCGCCGCGAGCACGAGGCGCTTGCCCAGTCCGGTCTCCCGGGCCCGGGTGTAGGCGAAGAGCCGCCCCCACCCCAACCGCTCGCCAAGCAGCGCGCCGAGTCCGAGTCCATCACGGTGCTGGTCCACCGCCACCTCCGGCGAGAGGTAGAGCACCTCGCCTGCCCGCAGCAGCGCCCAGTGCACCGTGGTCTCATGGTACCGCTCGGCCCACAGGGTGCGCGTCTGCTCCAGCGCGCGGCGCTTGTAGCAGATGTTCACGTCGGACACGTAGGGGCGCGGACCCGCTGCGAAAGGGAGCTGGTAGCGGCCGAAATCGCAGAAGTACACCGCCCAGTTGAGGGATGCCGTGCGGCCATGCTCGATAGCGCCGCCGATGGCGGCGTGCGGCAGCTCGGCGTGCAGGGTGGCCATGCGCCGGGCCCAGTCGGGGCGGGGCACGCCGCGATCCTCGAGGATGGCCACGAGCTCGCCGGTGGCGGCGGCGAGGCCGGCGGCGCGGCGGCGGTCGAAGAGCTCGTGCTGGCCTTCGGCGCTGGCCGCGTCGCGGGCGGTGGCCACACGGCCGAGCGGGAGGAATCGGGCCTCGGGATAGCGCGGCGCCAGCTGGGCGATGGCGGCCTGGGTGTCATCGTAAGGGACGAGGATCTCGAGCGGGGGCGCGTCCTGCTGTGCCCGGAGGCCCTCGAGGCAGCGCTCGAGGGCGGCACCGCCGTCGACCACGGTGAGCAGGACGGAGAACGATGCGGTCATGTGGGGGTCACCGGGACGGGCGCGCGGAACACCGGGCGCCAGAGGAACCACAGGGCGGTGCCGGTCGCGAGCAGGAGGAGGCTGGCGACGAGCGCGGTTCCCTCACCGAGGAACGGCGCGTAGGCGGCCGCGGTCTTCCGGAGGGTGATGAGCCAGGGGAGATCGGGGCCGCCCCGGACCAGGAGCGCCAACGAGTGCGGCACCGACTCGCGCATCATGCTCACCGCCCACGAGATGAGCAGCGTGGGGGCCATCACCAGCACCCGACCCGCGCGCGAGAGGCGCAGCCACACGGGCACCGCCGCCAGGAAGAGGAGGGCGCCGGCCGGCACCATGTAGCGCACCCCGGTGTTCCACTGCAGGGCGGCGAAATTGTTGGCGCTGGAGAAGAGCAGTAGCGCCAGTGAGGCGCCGACGATGAGCGCCAACTCGTCCCGTCGCAGCAGCGGATGCCTGGCCGGCAGGAACGGGGCGGCGAGCGCCAGCAGCAGGAGCGGGCAGAAGACGAAGAGGCCGTAGGCCGGGTCCAGCAGGTTGCGCCAGAGGAGGTCCCCGGTGGGCAGCGTGATGCCGTGCCAGCCGTTGACGCTGAGCTGGGTGTCGGGCATGTAGCGCTGGGCGGGGAGCCAGGGGTTTCCGAACGCCGCCTGCTGGTAGGCCAGCAGCACCAGGGTAGGACCAAGCACGCCGAGCGAGAACGCGAGGCCATCACGGAAGAACCCGGCCACGCCGGAGGCCTGCCCGCCGCGCACGGCGATCCAGAGCCCGAAGGCCAGCAGGAGGGGCGCTGCGCTGTAGTCGCACACGAGGCCGAGGCCGAGCAGCAGCCCGGCGCGCACGGCGCGCCCCGCCCGGGCGCCCTCGCCAGGCCACGCCATGACAAGGAAGGCCAGCAGGGTCAGGTGCGCCAGGATCGCATTCTGGTTGAGGAACGCGGAACGGAAGAAGATCGGGGTGGCAAAGGCGTACAGGAGCGCCAGCAGGGCCGCCTCGCGGGGGATCCCGAGCCGCGCCACCAGGAACTGGAACAGGACCAGGGTCACCACCACCGCCAGGGGCACCATGAGGCCCACGTGGGTGATGACGGCCGCGAGCGCCAGCTTCACGTCGAGGCCGCGGGCGCGCGCCTCGTTCATGAACCGGGCGCGATTGGGGCGCGGGTCGTCGTAGGTGGCCTGCGGCTTGGGCGCGATGAGCCCGGGCCTGAGCCGGAACAGCAGGCGGAGCGCCGGCTGCGCCGCGGCATAGGGGAGGGCGCCGAACATGGAGGCGCCGGGGTTGCTGTTGATGTAGGCGCCACGGCCCGGGATGGCGAAGAGGTCGGGATGGAGCCCCAGGTACTCGTCCACCCGCACGCTGCCCCGCTCCCCGAGCGTGATGGCGAGGTAGGTCTCGCGCACCACGTTCGGGGCAAAGTGCAGGACGTAGAGGGCGGCGATGGTGAGGGCCAGCCGCCAGCGCAACGCCGCCAGGGACACGCTCAGTCCCGGGCCGTGAGCTGGATGGCCCGGTGCTCGCGCGTGGAGGTGTGGATCGCGTTGGCGATCTCCACCGCCCGGAACCCGTCGAAGCCGGTGGCGATGTCGCTCCGCTGGCCGCCGACCAGGGCGAGGAAGTCCCGCAACTCGTGCTCGAAGGTGACGAGCGCGGTGGTGGTCCACCCCTTGAACTTCTCGCGGAACATCACGTCGAGGTGGAAGCGATACTCCTTCTTCCGGGGCTTGCCGGGACCGTCCTGGGTGATGATCAGGTTGAACATCGGCGCGTAATAGGCGCGCACCATGCCCTTCTCGCCGTAGGCCTCCACGTACCAGCGGTAGCCCTTCCACTCCGTCCACGAGGCGTGGTAGGTGGCGGGCACCCCGGCGGGGCTCCGGAAGACACAGAGCGCGTTGTCCTCACTTCCCGGGACCTGCAGGATCTTGTTCTGCGCCACGCCGTAGACCTCGGTGATGTCGCCGAGGAGGTGGACCGCAAGGTCGGTCATGTGGATGCCGACGTCCATCATGGCCCCGCCGCCCGACGCGGGCGACTTGTACTGCCAGTCGGCGCGGAAGTTGTGCAGCCCGTCGTGGGCGGCGAAGACCCGCAGGTGGTCGATGGTCCCGATCCGGCCCGAGCGCACCACATCCTTGAGCACCAGCACCGAGGGGTAGTAGCGGTGGTTGAAGCCCACCGCGAACGTCTTCCCGGCGCGCGCCGCGGCGGCGAGCATCCGCTGGCAGCCCTCGACGGTGTTGGCCAGCGGCTTCTCGCACAGCACGTGCTTGCCGGCCGCGAAGGCGGCGAGCACCTGCTCCTCGTGCGCCGGCAGCGGCGAGGAGACCACCACGGCGTCGAGGCCGGGCAGGTCGAGGGCGGCGCGGTAGTCGGTCAGCGCCTTGGCGCTGCTGCCGGCCACGGCCTTCTCGGCCGCCGCCTGCACGGGATCCACGACCGCGAGGAGCTCCGTGGCGGGGTTGCTGCGGATGCTCTGGGCGCGCAGCTGTCCGATGACACCGGCGCCGATGACGGCGAACTTCATGATGACTCTCTGCGTTCAGGGGTGGCGCCGCGTCCGGCGCGGCTCAATCCTCGACGACGTGATGCTCGAAGGCCCGCCGGTACTCCGTCCAGCGGTCCGCGTTCCAGCCCGACGGCTCGAGGCACGCCGCGGCCGCGTAGGCCATGGCGAGGGCGTGGTGCGTGTTGTCGTGCGCAAACAGGCCCTGGCGGCCGTAGTTGACGAGCCGCGGCAGGCCGCTCGCCCACTGGTCCAGCACGCTGAAGGGCTTCTCGTAGCCGGTGAGGTAGATGGGATACGCCTGGCGCAGGCGCCGCACGTGCACGCCGATGGCCGGGCGGGGCAGCGGGATGCCGGCGCGCGCCAGGTCGGCGGTCACCTGCGCGCCCAGTTCGGCGTCGCTCTTCTTCCAGGTGGCATCATCGGCGTCGCAGGGCAGTTCGGCGCAGAGGATGGTCTTGCCGCGCGGCTCGCTGCTGGCCGAGTAGTTCTTGGGCTCCGAGAGGCGGGTGATGGACACGTCGGCCGCCGGGAGGTAGTGCGCGTCGTACTCGGTGAACTGGTCCACGTCGAGCACCAGGTACACCAGCAGCATGGCGCGGTAGTGGATGGCGCCCGTGGCGCGCATCACCGGCTCGGTGAGCGCGCCCCGCACCAGGCGTGCGAGCACCGGGATGGGGATGGTGCTCCAGACATAGTCCGCCTCGAGGCGGAACGCCTCGGTGCCGCGGCGGCCCTCCACGATCCACGGCGCGTCCGCGCTGGCCGGCGGGGCCAGGCCCGTGACCTCGGCGCCGAGCCGCAGGTCGGCGCCGGCCTGCACGGCGGCGTCGGCAAACACCTCGGTGATCTGGCCGAAGCCCTTCCGCGGGTAGAAGAAGCGCCCCGCCCCCGGCGGCTTGAGGCCCGGGACGGCCGAGAGGACCTTCTTCACCAGCTTCCCGAACGAGCCCGCCGAGACCCGGCGGCGCGCCTGGATGCCGGAGAGCGTCTCCGGGGCGCGGCCCCAGATCTTCTGGGCGTAGGGGAAGTAGAAGTGCTCGCAGATGGTGGGGCCCAGGTTCTTCCGGAGCACCGCCGCGAAGGTGTCCTGCTCGATGACGCGGAACTTCTTGGTGGCCGCATCCTTCGTGGCGCCGAGCGCAAAGCCCGGCGGCATGCGGAGCATCAGGTCCACCGGCTTGAGCGGGAAGTGGATCCAGCGGCCCAGCAGCCCGATGCGGCCGTGGCGCGGGCGGTCGAGGAGGTCGCCGCCGAGGAGCCGCTGGATGTCGGCCAGGATCGCGGGATCGGTGGCCGGGTGGAGCCGGTGGCTGCCGTAGTCCACGCGGAGCCCCTCGAGCGTGAAGCTGCCGGCGTTGCCGCCGACCACCTCCTGCCGCTCGAGCAGCGTCACCTGCGCCTTGCCCGTGGTGCGGAGCTTCCACGCGGCGCCCACACCGGCGGGCCCGCCTCCGAGGATGACGACGCGCGGTTCAGGCATGGGTGACGACCGTGGCGGGATCCCCGCCGTCGAGCGGGGTGGAACGGAGCCGGCCGAGCACCAGCCAGGCGAGGCCGCCGATGAGGCCGCCCACGATGAGCACCGTCTGCCAGAGGAGCGAGCACACCACGCCCACGGCGAACGGCACGCCGAAGGGCGCCAGCAGGCCGGCGAGCGTGGCCTCACGCACGGCCAGGCCGCCCAGGCTGATCGGCATCAGGCCGGCGATCTTGGCGAGCGGCCACACCAGGAACCAGACCGCGAGCGGCACCGTGATGCCCACCGCGTGCCCGAGGGCCGCGTTGAGCAGCACGAAGCTCCCCTGGATGGTGAGCGAGAGGCCGAGCGCCACCGCCGCGGTGCCCGGGTTGCGGAGCATGCGCCGCAGGGCCACCAGGCTCCGGCCGATGGGGCGGCGGAACTTCCGCGGCCACTTCGCCAGCGGCCGGCGGAAGACCAGGGGGACGAACAGTGCCACCGCCACCGCGCCGAGGATCATCGCCGCGGTCATGGCGCCCTGCAGCCAGCCGTCCAGCGCCGAGTGCGCGAAGAGCCCGCCGCCCACGATCAGGATCACCATGGCGATCATGTCCGTGAGCCGGTCGATGACGCCGCCCAGGAACGTGGCCTCGGGCCGCTTGGTGAACTTGGCCGCCATGGCCGCCCGCAGCACGTCCCCGCCCACGATGCTCGGCAGGCAGAGGTTGGCGAAGAGGCCCGCCGCGTAGCACTGGACGGCGTCCCGCACCCGGAGACTGGCGCGCCCGGCGTTGACGAAGAGCCGCCACTTGAACACGCCCACGCCGTGCCCCGCCACGAAGCCCGCCAGCACGAAGGCCCAGGTGCCGGGCGGCAGCTTGAGGAGCGCGTCCCGCACCTGCGCCCACGGGAGGAGCAGGAAGAGCAGGACGAAGAGTCCCGCGCTGATCAGGATCCGGAGCCAGAGCTTCACGGCCGCATCGCCATGCGCGCGTTCTGGTCGGCCAGGAGGCCCACGCACCAGATGATGAGCGCGCCCAGGAGCGCCAGCACGGCGCTCTCGGAGAGGTTGTCCTTGTAGATGTCGTAGCCGAGCTTGCCGAGGCCCGCGAGCGCCAGCCACGCCCCCACCGGGATGAAGATCTTGAGGGGGTTGAAGTAGGTGATGACGCGGAGCACCAGCAGCGTGAAGTCGTACGCGTGCCGCGGGCGGATCTTCGACTCGCCGAGGCGGGCGTGGTAGTTGATGGCCTGGTACTCCACCGCGTAGCCGTTGCAGAGCGAGGCCAGCGTGATGGTGGTGGTGAAGGAGAAGCCGTCGGGCAGCAGGTGCTCGTAGCGCTGCACCAGGTCCTTCCGCATCAGGCGGAGGCCCGAGTTGATGTCGGGGATCTCGTGGCCCGAGAGGTAGCTCGCCAGCCAGCGGATGAAGGCCTTGGCGGGGCGGCGCACCAGCGGGATCTGCACCGTCTGCCCGGTGCGGGCACCCACCACCATGGCGTTCTTGTGCGCGGCCGCGAGCATGGCCGGGATGGCCTCGACGGGGTAGGTGCCGTCGGCGTCGGTGATCAGGATGTAGTCGTACTTGGCGCGTCGGATGCCGAGCTTGAGGCCGGCGCCGTAGCCGCGGTTCTTCTTCCGCCGGAGCACCCGGGCGCCCGTGGTGTCCGCCTCGGCCGCGGTGTTGTCCCTCGAGCCGTCGTCCACGACGATGATCTCGTAGGTCCAGCCGGTGCCCTGCATCACGCGCTCGACGTCCCGCACCTGGGCGGCCACGTGGGCGCCCTCGTTGTAGGCCGGGATCACCACGCTCACCGCATCGGGCAGTGCGGCGCCGCCGTCGTCCTGGATCTCTTCGATCACTCGCTCTCCCCCCTCCGTGAACCCAGCACCACGATATCGCCACCGTTGACGGTGCCGGGAAAGACCCGGACCGTGTCGTACTGCGCCGCCAGGCGAGCGGCGACGGCCGGGGCCTCCGCCAGCAGGCGCACCGGGAAGGTGGTCAGCACCAGGGTGCGGCCGCTCCGCGCCTCGAGCCCGGTCAGGTCCGTCTCGGTCCGGAGCACGGGCCACGCGCGCCCCAGCCAGGCATGCACCGGGTAGTTGGTGAGGTCCACCGTGGCCGCCGAATCCCCCGGGGCCAGCGTGGCCTCGACGAAGGCGACCGCCTCCGCATACTGCTGCTTGGGCCCCCACGCCCGGGTGGCGGTGCCGGCGAGCGCCAGGACGGCCACTGCGGCGCCGGCCAGCTGCACGGGGCGCGCCGAGCGACCGGCGTGCGAGGCCACCCAGAACCAGCCGCGGACCCCGATCAGCAGGATGAACCCGGTCAGGAAGAAGAAGAACCGGGGCCAGAGATTGTGGCGGAGGGCGAGGATGGCCACGACCGTCACCACGCCCGGCGCCACGAACAGCGCCAGCGCCAGCGGACGTTCCCGGGCATAGCGCAGCAGGCCCGCGAGCCCGATCCCGGCCACGACGGCGAGCCCCAGGTACCCACCGGGCACCCCACGCGAGAGCACGCCGAGGGTCTCCGTCACGAGCCACCACGGGCTCTTCCAGGCCACCTGGCCGGCCGCCACCGTGACGCTCGGCCCCGCCGCCGGCCGCACCGTGGCGAGCAGCGTCGGTGCCAGGCTCTGGAGGACCGGCAGGTAGAGCAGGACGCCGCCAAGCCCGCCCAGGACCATGGCTATGAACGCCCGCCTGCCGCCATCCGGCGCATGGCGGCGGGCCACCAGCCACACCAGCCCGTGCGCCGCCAGCTGAAAGGCCGCGGTCATGTGGGTGTACAGCGCCAGCGCGGACGCCACCGCGTACAGCGCCACGGTCCCGCGCCCCGCCTCCCGCGCCTGCAGCAGCCGCAGGAAGGCCAGCGTGCTGATCGTCGCCAGGAACATCAGCCCGGTGTAGCCGCGCGCATTCTGGGAGAACCAGATGTGGTGCGACGAGACCGCCAGCAGCGCGGCCGCGGTGAACGCCTCCTCCCGCGCGACCACGTAGCGCCCCAGCAGGTACACCGCCACCGGTCCGAGCGCCCCGAACAGGGCCGCGGGCAGCCGGAGGGCCCAGGCCGACTCGCCGAACAGCGCAAAGGCGCCGTGGGCCAGCACGGAGAAGAGGGGATGCTGGTTCTTGCTGTCGTAGGTGGAGATGAGGTCGCCGAAGGGCAGGCGGACGTAGTCCACCAGCGTCTGGATCTCGTCGTACCAGAGCCCGTCCCCGAGGTGGGGAAGCCGGAGTGCCAGGGCGACCGCGAGGAGGACGCCAACGGCCCCCCACTCCATCCGGGTGAGCCCGCCCGGCGATGGGATGGCAGCGCTGCCGCGAACGGGGGTCGGACTGGGGCCGGCGGGGGCAGTCATCGAGGACGGCATGAACTCCGGTGGCGAGGGTCAGGACAATTCGCTCCCTCGGCTGGCAATCCTTGTTCCAGTGGCTCACCACGTCCGGTCCGACATGCTGACGCGGTCGGAACGGCGATCCTCCAGGGTAGACGGGTCGCACCGCACCCGGGCGGCTTGGTCCTCACCCAGACCATACTTGCTAAGCGATTGTAGGTGAACGGCTTACGGATTCCACCCGGCGTGAAGCCAGCGTGGGCGATCCGCCCGGGGTGCCGCGACACTGCTGCGGTGTTGCTCCCGCGCGACAAAGAGGCGGCGGCGCTGTGGGAAAACTGCAACTGGGACGGGAATTTTGCCACGCGGGCGCCACGGTAGCGCCCCACACTCAGGGGCCGCGCGGGGCGTCGTGGAGGGAGTCCGTGTACTGCCGCAGGCGGGGAAGCCCGGGAGGGGGGGCGCTGTCGGTGGCCAGATTGTGCCGCTCGAGGGGGTCGTCGGCCGGGCTGAAGGCGGAGACTGCGCCGTCCGCCGCCCGGAGCAGTCGCACGCCCTGGCTTTCAGCCGAGTAGAGATCCCCGCCGGAGGCGGGGTAACTGGGGGGCTGCCGGATCGTCTGGCGCACGGAGCTCGCCACGGGGGTGGTGGAGCGCGGCCCATCCCCGCCCCAGAAGCTGGCCAGCGACTGCCCCGGGAGGCCGCCCGCGGATACGGCCGCGAGGTCCAGGATGGTGGCGGCAAGGTCCTGCAGGCCGACGGGGGCGGTGACGACCGTCCCGGCCGGGATCCGGCGAGGGTCCACGATGATCAGCGGGACATGGACCGACGGGAGGAAGAGCGAGTTGCCGTGGCCCACGAGGTCGTGCTCGGCAAACTCCTCCCCGTGGTCCGCGGTGATCACAACGATGGTGTTGGCCAGCCGTCCCCGCCGCTCCAGCGTGTCCAGCAGTCGGCCCACCGCCGCATCGAGCCCGGCGATGGCGGCCTCGTACGTGGCGCGCGCCGCGGCCACCTCGGTGCTGTCCCACGCCTGTGCCGGGTCCGGCCGCGCCTCGAGCTGAGCCACGGCCGCCTGGCCCGGTGCGAGGAATTGTGCGGCAATGGGGGCCGGCGGGACGTATGGGTCGTGCGCGTCGTAGAGGTTGAGGAACGCGAAGTAGGGGCGATCGGGGTTCCGGTCGAGCCATCGCTGGAACCCGGCGAAGATCTCCGCGGCGCGCCGACGACCGGGCAGGTCCGCCCCGAAGAGCGCCCGCCGGATGACGGGAATGTCGAGGCCCCGGCGGAGCAGGGCCACCGACCGGGCCAGGTGCGGCAGGGTGAGCGGATAGTCCTCGTACGCCGCGAAGCCGCGGGCGAGGCCCGTTTCCCGGCTGGTGTATTCGAGGTTGCCGACGAACCCCCCCGTCCGGTAGCCCGCCGCTGCGAACCGTTCGGCCAGCACCGCGGGGCGCCCATCGAGCGGGGCCAGCCAGTTGGCCGAAAGCTCCCACGCGGGACGGCCGGTCATGATGCTGGCGTGCGACGGAAGGGTCCAGGGGGCAGCGGCGCGGGCAGCGGTGAAGACCGCACCGCGCTCGGCCCAGCGGCTGAGGTTCGGCGAGGTGGGTCGCGGATAGCCGTACAGGCTGAGGCTCATCGCGCGGACGGTGTCCAGGACGATGAGGAGGACGCTGGGTGCGTCCGTGGCGGCCGCCTCGGCAGGAAGGGCGTCGGCGCGACGTGCCCGTCCGGCGAGCCGGGTGGCGCCGGCGACCACCAGGAGGATTGTCAGGCCGACCCCGCCGAACTGCGCGACCCTGCCGAGCCTCGCCGAGCCGAGGACGGGGGACTGCCCCAGGCGGAAGCCCGCCCCGAGCGCCAGCGCCACCGCCGCCGCGGGATGCAGCGGACCGAAGAGCAGCAGGACGTTGAGGAGGGCGAGCCCGCCGAGGGTGCCGAGCAGCAGGCGTTGCGCCCGTGCCGCGGGCCAGCGGCGCACCGGCAGCCAGAGGAGGAACGCCACCAGCGCGAACAGCACGGCCGCCACGAGCGGGGTGGTCCACACCGCCTCGACGCTCCGGAACGCGAGGCCTGCGCCAGCGAACCGGCGCCGCAGCAGCACGTAGGCCATTTCGCCGAGCCCGGCGAGGGCGCCCGCGGCCAGGCCGAGGCCCGCAACCCGGGCCGCCCCGAGGGGCGGCGGCTGGGGCGGCAGTGAACTGCTCACCGCGTGCCGGAGCCGGGCCCGCCGGCGAGTGAGCGCACGGTGGACTTAGCGGGCGAAGATCGTGAGGACCCCGGGCCCGGGGATGCTCGTGGCGAGCGGGGCGCCAGCGGTGATGGTCGCGTCGGGGTGCGTCGCCTTGTAGACCGCGCCTGTCCCCGTGGTGGTGTATTCGATCCCGTAGGTGCCCGGCGGCAGGCCGATCACGCTGAAGGTGCCGCTTCCCGTGGCCCGCACCACCACCACCGCCTTGCCGTTGGGCCGCTTGAAGGCCACAGGCTTGAGCGCGGCCAGGTTGCTGGAGGCCCCCACCCGCACGTCGCCGGGCTGGATGTAGCGCATGTACTGGCGCAGCAGCTTGGTGCGGCTGCCGATGTTTACCCGCGGGGGGACCTGGGTGGTGTCGATCATGTAGAGCGCACCGCCGTTGTCGCTGGCCGTGGGAAACGCGATCGTGAACTGCTGCCAGGCGGAGACGCGGCCGATGGTCAGGTCGTCATAGAGCTCGTCGACATCGGCGCCGATGTGCTCCAGCATCGAGGTGCGGTAGCCGCCGGCCACCCCGCGCGCGGCGATCGCCTGGAGGTTGCCGGCGGACACCCCGGAGTAGCGGTGATAGGAAATCTCGTCGAGCAGGGCCGGCACCCCGCTGACGCCCATCATTGCATCGAAGTAGGTCGGGGCGTGTCCCATGTCGACGGTCGACGGGGCGATCCACTGTGGCGTGAACCCCGCCTGCTGCAGCCGGGCGGCGGCCGCCACCATCGCGGCCGCGATCTGCGCCGCCGACCAGGCCCCGCTGTTGTCCGGCTCGAGGATCATCTCGACCGCATCCGGGGTCCAGCCGTAGGTGGCCTGCAGGTGCTGGAACAGGGCCAGCATGAGTTCCGCGTACTCGGCGGGATTGCCCTTGTGCTCGAAGGCCGACGCGGCGAAATCCACGTAGCAGAGGTTGATGTACAGCGACTTGCCCTGTGCCTGCAGGCGCTGGCGCAAGGGGTTGACGATCTTGGTGACCGTGTTGTCCACCTCGGACCACTGGAACCCGGCCGGGTTGATGTGGTTGGGGTCGCCGTCATCGTTCACGGAGGCGTAGCGCGTCGGCTTCCACGCCGCCTCGGTGATCTGCCCGTCCAGCCACTGGGAGAAGAAGTCGGTCGGGCTCTCGGCGCCGGAGCGCACCTCGAGACGGACGCGGGTGATGCCGAGGTCGTTCGCCACCGAATCGAGGAGCGGGCCCTGGTACTGGGCGAAGGTGGTCTTGGCGTCCACCTGCCCCGACTGGGCATGGGCCTCCCAGCCGTGCCAGGTCTGGCTGGTGGCGCCGAGGGTGACGGCGACCACCGGCCCGGCCACCGCGGAGACCGTGATGGTGGCCGTGTCGCTCAGCGCGCCGGCCGTCGCGATCACCAGGGCGGTTCCGGCGGCCAGTGCCGTCACGCTGCCCTGGCCGCTCACGGTGGCCACGGCGGTGTTGTTCGAGGTCCACGTGACGGTCTGGCCGGCCACCGGATTGCCGTCGGTGTCCCGGACGATGGCTGCGAGCCCGAGCGTCCCGCCAAGCGCCAGGGTGCTGACGTTCGGCGTCACCGTGATGGAGGCGGGGGTGGGTGTCGGGCCGTCGGAGCCGCCGCTCGACGAGCAGGACGTGCAGCCGATCGCGGCCAGCAGGCCGAGGGCACTGAACTGGAGACCACGCATCACAGGAACCTCGCTGATGGGTCGGGCCCGGACTGTCCGTGGGCGGTAGGGCCGGCGGACGTCCGGGGCATTCCGTGGACTGGAAAAGTGGCGCCTTCAGGCCGGCGACGCCACGGAGCGCCTTCCTCCGGGAGCGTGACCGGCATCACGGGCGCGTGCCGCACACTGGAAATCAGCGGGACCGGGAGTCTGGTTGTCCGTCGGGAGGCAGGCGGTGGTAGCCGCCACCGCTGAGCGAAGGCCCGGCGAGCCTGACCACGGGTCGGCCGGGGAATGCCGCTTCGACCGCCGCACGGACAGTGCTGTCCCGCTCCCACACGAAGACCGGGCCGGAGCCATCCAGTGGCACGGGGTTCCAGGCCGCGAGCGCCATGTAATCCGGGAAGCGCTTCCCGGCGACGAGCACCACGCTCCGCCCGAGGGTGGCGTCGTGGGCCACCGCCGCGCTGCCACTCGGCATGCGGCGGTAGTTGGTGTACTTATCCTGCGCCCGCCACGGGACGAACGCCACCAGCGCCACCAGCACGCTCCCGCCCACGAAGGCGGCCACCCGACCCGCCGCGTCCGGGACGCCGTGGCTCTCCAGCCGCTGCGCCACCGCCAGCGCCCCCCGCGCGGCCAGGATCAGCGCCGGCAGGAAGGTGAGCCACCAGTAGCGCGCCCCGAAGTCCGGCCCGCCGCTGAACCAGTAGAGGCTGTGCAGCCCCGCCACCGTCGCGATGGCCAGCACCGCCACACGCACCGGCCGGTCCCAGCGCGCGAGCACCAGCGCGACCAACACCAGGAGCAACGACCCGGTGGCCCAGCCGAACAGGTCCATGTTGACCATGAACAGGTTCAGCTGGGCATTGATCAGCACGTCTGGCGCGCCGTGGCCGGGCAGGGGATCGAGGCCCCCCCAGCCGACACCGCGCTCGGGGCCGAAGCCCATGGCGTTGCTGTTGCGCCAGTAGTAGTGGTCGAAGTAGGCCATCACCGGGAACGTCCGCGGGCTTCCCGTGACGGCGGCATTGTAGGCCAGGTTGAGGGCTCCACCCACCGCCGTGCCGAGGCCGAAGGTCACCAGGCCACGGAAGGGCAGGGCGGCGCCGGCGAGGCCCAGGCTGCGCAGGCCGAGCAGGCCGGCCACGGCCAGCGCGTCGAGGGGACGGATGAGGCTCAGCATCGCCACGGCGAGCCCGCTAAGGAGGGCGAGTCCGGGCGCGCGGGTTTCGCTGGCGCGCTCCAGGGCCAGGGCGGCGAGCAGGGCACAGGTCAGCGTGAAGGCATGTCCCATGTAGCTCATGCCGAGGAACAGCTGCCAGGGCGAGGTGGCCATCAGGACGAGCGCCAGCCGCACCTGGTTGGGCGGCAGCAGGCGCCGCAGCCAGCGCTCGGCAAGCAGGACGTTGAGTCCCGTCAGCAGCGGGTTCAGCAGCCAGGGCACGCCAAGGAGCACCCCGAGCGCCAGCGCGAGCGGCCACCCCGGGGGGAAACAGCTGTAGACGCGGTCGGTGGCGAAGTACAGCAGGTCGACGTCGAATGCGGGCGCCACCGGCGGCAGCGGCAGGACCAACTGCCCGGCCGCGAACTGCCGGGCCTGGATGAGGTACGCCACCTCGTCCGGGATGTGGGGCGAACGGCCATAGGCAAGGACGGCAAGCGCCAGCGCGACCAGGGCCGCCGTGCCCGCCAGGAGATACGGCGGGCGGGTGGCCGGTTCCGCGCGGGTGAGCCAGGCACCGGCCCGGCCCGTGAGCGAGCCTGAGGGGAGCGCCCATGCGGCGAGGACCAGCGTGGCCAGGGCCAGGCCCTGCAGCGCCGTGGCGAAGACCAGCTCGGTGCCCAGCGCGGCCGGGTCGCGGGACAGGGCGGCGCTGGTGACGATCATTGCCAGGAGGACCAGGGCCAACCGCCAGCCGGGCAGGACGGCTCCACTCCCCCGCCAGAGGGCGGCGAGGCGCGGGACCAGCCCGAGGCCCACCGCCGCCAACTGCAGCCCGAGAATGCCTCGCACCAGTCCCGGCGCCGAGGCCAGCACCCACCCCGGGGCGTGCAGGTGCGGGTAGCCGACTGCGGTCCCCGCCGCCACCGCCTGCTGCACGGCCGCTTGGCCTGCGAGGGCGAGCGCCAGCCAGGCCGCGCTCGCCTGGTACGGGGTGCGGAGGGCAGCCAGCCCGATGCCCAGGGCAACGACGAGCGCGGCAAGGAAGGCGCCCGCGCTGGGTGAGGCGGGGAGGAGCGGGGGCGGGCCATCGGCCCCGAGCGCCCAGCCGGCAAGGGCCAGGACGGGCACCGCCATTGTCAGGCGCCAGCCCGGCCTC
>JBGAOL010000044.1:0-15677 GCA_044221825.1 Gemmatimonadales bacterium | reverse complement strand
AAGCCGGTGCTCCGCCAGTGGTCGATCACCCGGTCCAGGACCCGGGACTCGTACGGCGGGTCGGCGAAGGCCAGGTCGTAGGGGTCGGGGATCCCCTCGATGAAACGGAGGGCATCCTTGTTGAACACCCGGCAGCATGGCTTGAGCTTGAGCCGGGCGATGTTGGTCTTGAGGGCATGGAGGCTGGCGGGGCGGAACTCCACGAAATCGGCCCGGGCGGCCCCGCGGGAGAGGGCCTCGAGTCCGAGGGCGCCCGTCCCGGCGAACAGGTCGAGGACCTTGGCGCCCGCCACCGCCGGGCCCACCAGGTCCAGCATCCCGGCCCGGACGGCCTCAGCAGTGGGCCGGACCCGGCCATCGGCGGGGCTGGTCAGTTCCCGGCCAGCCAGCGTGCCGGCGACGATGCGCATCCTGAGACGCTCTCCTGGGCTGCGACGGCTGGGCAGGGCCAGACGTCCTTCTTGGGCGTACGGGTGGGCGTGCGTCGGGTGTATATATAGTGTGAGTCGGCCAGCCGCAGGCCCGCGGCCCCTGACCCCCTGAGGACGATCCTGAGTCGGCGTGGCCCGTGGATGGGACGCCGGGGCGGGGGCGGCCCCAGGGGGTCTCATCTCGGTCGGCCTACCCCCTCCCTTGGGCGCTCCCCCCGGTGTCCCGGCTCCGCCGCCCCGTTGACATGAGGCTAAGTCACTAGGTATCATATCGTTCTGTCCGTTTTGGCTACCCGCTGACGTAGCTCAACTGGCAGAGCACCGGTTTTGTAAACCGGCGGTTGGGGGTTCGATTCCCTTCGTCAGCTCTCCAGGTGGCGCGGCGCGGAGGACAGTGGCAGGCGCAGGAGCAGCACCCGGTGGGGTGGCCGAGTGGCTAATGGCAGCAGACTGTAAATCTGCCGCGCTACGCGCTACGTAGGTTCGAATCCTACCCCCACCACTTGTAAGGCGCAGGGCGGGCGTCGCGGGCGTAGCTCAGTTGGTAGAGCGTCAGCCTTCCAAGCTGAATGTCGCGGGTTCGAGCCCCGTCGCCCGCTTGGCGAACGAGACGAAGCAGGATGCTCGCGTAGCTCAGTCGGTAGAGCGCATCCTTGGTAAGGATGAGGTCACCGGTTCAATCCCGGTCGCGAGCTCTGGACATCGCAGGGAACAGCCGTCTCCGCCGGGGCCCGCGAGGGTGACTGACGGGGACGGTGCGCGTCCATCCGGACGCGACATCACGAGGACGGGGACATGCCGCGCGAGAACATCATCCTGGAATGCACCGAGTGCCGTGACCGCAACTACTTCACGGACAAGAACCGGCGCAAGCATCCGGAGCGGGTGGAGTGGAAGAAGTACTGCCCGCGGTGCAACAAGCACCAGACCCACAAGGAGTCGAAGTGAGCGCTGACGTCCAGGCGCCCGAGGGCAATGCCCTCGCCAAGGCGGTGGGCGGGACCGGCGGGTTCCTGCGCGACGTGCGCGCGGAACTCGGCAAGGTGACCTGGCCGTCGCGCGAGGAGCTGTTCAAGGCCACCCGGATGATCGTCGTCATGTCGATCATCCTTGGCCTGGCGATTGGCTGGATGGACCTGCTGCTCAACCTGATCTTCGTGGACGCGGTCGCCGCGCTGACCCGCTGATGGACGCGCCCGAGTATCGCTGGTACGCCATCCAGACCACGGCGGGGCACGAGAACAAGGTCCGCAGCCTGATCGCGCAGCGCATCGGGCAGGACCCGCGTCCCGAGGGGCAGCGGCTCATCCGGCAGGCGCTGGTCCCGGTCCAGGAAGTGGTCGAGATCAAGAACGGCAAGAAGGTCACGGTGGAGCGGAAGCTCTACCCGGGGTACGTCCTGGTGGAAATGCTGATGAACCAGGAGTCGCTCCACGTGATCAACAGTATCCAGGGCGTGATCAAGTTCGTGGGCGCGGGGAAGTTCCCGCAGCCGCTCCGGAACGACGAGGTCAAGCGCCTGCTCGGCATCGCCGAGGAAGTGGCGGAGTCGGCGCCCAAGGAGGAGATCCCGTTCCTGGTGGGCCAGGTCGTGGAGATCACCGAGGGGCCGTTCTCGGACTTCAGCGGCACCGTGGAAGAAGTCCTTGCCGACAAGGGCAAGGTGAAGGTGTCGGTCAGCCTGTTCGGGCGGCCGACGAGTGTGGAGCTGGATTACCTCCAGCTCCGGGGCCACTAAGGCCCCACCCCGCGACCGCGCGGGTCATCGCGGCAGCGTCGGTCCGGCCCGGCTCCCGGGACGCCCCCCGACACGACCAGAAGGGAATGGTTGAATGGCCAAGAAGGTCACCGCAGTCATCAAGCTGCAGTGCCCGGCCGGCGCGGCGAATCCCGCCCCGCCTGTCGGCACGGCCCTTGGTCCGCATGGCGTGAACATCATGGAGTTCTGCAAGCAGTTCAACGCCCGGACCCAGAGCCAGGCGGGGATGGTCATCCCCGTCCTCGTGACGGTCTACCAGGACCGCACGTTCACCTTCATCACCAAGACGCCCCCGGCGCCGAACCTCCTGCTCAAGGAAGCCGGCCTCGAGAAGGGCAGCGCCTCGCCGAACCGCACCAAGGTCGGGCGGGTCACCAGGGCGCAGGTGAAGAAGATCGCCGAGATCAAGATGGCGGACCTCAACGCGTCGGACCTCGACAGCGCCATGCGCATGATCGCGGGCACGGCGCGTTCGATGGGCGTGGAGGTCATCGACTGATGCGCACCCACGGCAAGAAGTTCGCTGCCGCGGTCGCCAAGGTCGACCGCGCCCGCGAGTATCCGCTGGCCGACGCCGTGAAGCTCGTCAAGGGCGCCGGCTTCGCCAAGTTCAACGAGACCGTGGACGTGGCGGTGCGGCTCGGGGTCGATCCCCGGCACGCCGACCAGGTGGTCCGCGGCACCGTGGTGCTCCCGCATGGCACCGGCAAGTCGGTGCGGGTGCTGGTGATCACCCAGGGTGAGAAGACGAAGGAAGCCGAGGCGGCGGGCGCCGACTTCGCCGGCATCGAGTACGTCCAGAAGCTCAAGGACGGCTGGCTCGAGTGCGACGTCATCGTCGCCACGCCGGACGTCATGGGCCAGCTGGGCCAGCTGGGCCGCATCCTCGGTCCCCGCGGCCTGATGCCCAATCCCAAGGCCGGCACGGTGACGCTCGACGTCGCCCGGGCGGTCCGGGAGATCAAGGCGGGCAAGATCGAGTTCCGGGTGGACAAGACGGGCAACGTCCACGCCCCCGTGGGCAAGATCAACTTCTCGGAGCAGCAGCTGGCCGAGAACCTGCAGGCCTTCATGGAGACCATCGTCCGCGCCAAGCCGGCGGCGGCGAAGGGCCAGTACATCCGGAGTGCGACGGTGTCCAGCACCATGGGCCCCGGCGTCCGGCTCGACACGGCGGTGTATCGATGAGCAAGGCGGAACGGCAGGAAGAGGTCGAGCGGATCACCGCGGCCATCACGGCGGCCCCGCACATCTACGTCACGGATTTCGCCGGGCTCAACGTGGCGAAGGTGACGGAGTTCCGCCGGCGCCTCCGCGGGGCCGGTGCCAAGTACCTGGTGGTGAAGAACACGCTCGCCGAGCGGGCCCTCGAGGCTCGCGGCGTGACGTCCCTGAACGAGCACCTCAAGGGGCCGACCGGCCTCGTGCTGAGCACCGACCCGCTCTCCGCGGCCAAGGTGCTGACCGAGTTTGCGAAGGAGAACCAGAAGCCGGGCATCCGCGCCGGCCTGGTCGACGGCGCGCCGGTCTCGCAGGCCCACATCCAGCGGCTCGGGACGATCCCCGACCGCCAGACGCTCCTCGCCATGGTGGCGGGGTCGCTCAACAACATCCTGGCTGGCTTTGCTGGCTGCCTCGAGGCGCTGCGCGAGCAGCGTTCCGCGGCCCCTAACGCGTGACGGAGACTACGGACATGACCACGACTGCTATCAGCAAGGACGAAATCCTCGAGGCGATCGGCAAGATGAGCGTGCTGGAGCTCGCCGACCTGATCGAGGCCTTCAAGGCCAAGTTCAACGTCTCCGTCGTCGCGGCCGCGGCCGCCCCGGCGGGCGGTGGCGCGGCGGCCCCGGCCGCCGAGGAGCAGACCGAGTTCACCGTCGTGCTCAAGAGCGGCGGCGAGAAGAAGATCCAGGTCATCAAGGTCGTCCGTGAGCTCACCAGCCTCGGCCTGAAGGAGGCGAAGGAGCTCGTGGACAACGGCGGCAACATCAAGGAAGGCGTCGCCAAGGCCGAGGCCAACGAGATGAAGAAGAAGCTGGAGGACCAGGGCGCGGTCGTCGAGCTGAAGTAAGGCGGTCCCGCCCGCGCCCTCCGGGGCCCGGGCGCCGGGACCGGCCCCGCACGGGGGCCGTCCCACGGACCACCTGCTTCGGTGAGACGACATGACGGCTGGACGGCTTCAGTAACCGCAGGACACCCGAGCCCCGCGTGGCCTCCCTGCAATCGGCAGGGGGGTCTCGCGCCGGGGCCATTTGTGTTGCGCGAGTGTGACTCATGACGGCGACGCGACCCCAGATCGTGTTTTCCAAGCGGGACGTCGGGATGCCCATGCCCGACCTCCTCGACATCCAGACCCAGGCGTTCCAGAGCCTGCTCGTCCCGGACGACGTCCACGGCGAGCGGCAGGACGTCTCGCTCGAGCGCGTCTTCCGGGACCTGTTCCCGATCTCGGACGTGAACGGGAAGTACAGCCTCGAGTTCATCAGCTACAACCTCGGCGAGCCGAAGTACTCCGTGGAGGAGTGCATCGAGCGCGACATGACGTATGCCGCGCCGCTCAAGAGCACGCTCCGCCTCGACGTGTTCGAGGAGGTGGACGGGCAGCGGCGGCTGAAGAACGCGATCGAGAAGGAGGTCTACCTGGGCGAGCTGCCCATCATGACCCCGCTCGGCACGTTCGTCATCAACGGCGCCGAGCGCGTGGTGGTGAGCCAGCTGCACCGCTCGCCGGGCGTGGTGTTCGAGGAGGACACCCACCCGAACGGGCAGCGGCTGTTCAGCGCGCGCATCATCCCGTTCCGCGGCTCGTGGGTCGAGTTCACGATCGACATCCACGACGTCGTGTACGTGCACATCGACAAGAAGAAGAAGTTCCCGGCCACGGCGCTGCTGCGCGCGTTCGGCTACGGGACCAATGCGGAGATCCTCCGCCTCTTCTTCGCCACCCGGGACCTGGACATCACGGGCCGCTTCGAGGGCCGCCAGGAGCGGCGCGAGGTGGCGGGGGCGCTCATCGCCCGGGACGTGCCGAACCCCGAGGACGCGAGCGGCGCGCCGCTGGCCACGGTGGGCGACGAGCTCACCACGGAGCGGCTCAACGTGCTCCGGAACGTGGGCGTCAAGAGCGTCACGGTCTTCGCCGGCTACACGGCCATCGACCTGCGCGATGACGAGCAGCCCACCACCACGCGCGAGCGGGCCAAGCAGGTGCTGGCCTTCGACGTGGCCGATCCCGAGACCGGCGAGGTGCTGGCCGAGGGCGGGCAGGAGCTGACCGAGGCGCTCCGCAAGAAGCTCATGAAGGCGGGCGTCACCAAGTGCGAGATCCTGCTGCCGGCCGGCCGCGGGGAGTCGCCGCTCATCAAGAACACGCTGGCCAAGGACCCGACGCACTCGGAGGCCGAGGCGCTGGAGCAGATCTACGCGCTGCTGCGCCCGGGCGAGGCGCCGAACCTCGAGACCGCGCGCGACGCGCTCAAGCGCCTGTTCTTCAACCCGAAGCGCTACGACCTCGGGCGGGTGGGCCGCTACAAGATCAACCAGCGGCTCAAGCTCAAGACGCCGGCGAACCACACGGTCCTCACCGAGGAGGACTTCATCTCGATCATCCGCTACCTGATGGACCTGGCGGATGGCCGCGGCTTCACCGACGACATCGACCACCTCGGCAACCGCCGCATCCGCTCGGTGGGCGAGCTCATCGCCAACCAGTTCTCCGTGGGCCTCTCGCGCATGGCGCGGCTGGTCAAGGAGCGGATGAGCATCAACTCGGATCCCGAGAAGATCTCGCTCGACGACCTCGTGAACGCCCGCACGGTCTCGGCCGTGATCCAGGCGTTCTTCGGCTCGTCGCAGCTGTCGCAGTTCATGGACCAGACCAACCCGCTGGCGGAGCTGACCAACAAGCGCCGCCTCTCGGCCCTCGGTCCCGGCGGCCTCACCCGCGAGCGCGCGGGCTTCGAGGTCCGCGACGTGCACTACTCGCAGTACGGCCGCATGTGCCCCATCGAGACGCCGGAAGGCCCGAACATCGGCCTGATCACCAGCCTCTCGACGTACGGGCGGATCAACGACCTCGGCTTCATCGAGACCCCGTACCGCGTGGTCGCGAACGGCCGGGTGACCAACGACATCCGCTGGCTGTCGGCGTCGGAGGAAGAGGGCTACGCGGTGGCGCAGGCCAACGCGCAGCTCGACGAGGACGGCAAGTTCACCGAGTCGCTGGTGCTCTGCCGCAAGGGCGACGACTACCCGCTGCTGCCGCCGGACCGGATCGACTTCATGGACGTGGCGCCGGAGCAGCTGGTGTCCATCGCCGCGGCGCTGATCCCGTTCCTCGAGCACGACGACGCCAACCGCGCGCTCATGGGCAGCAACATGCAGCGCCAGGCGGTGCCGCTGCTCTTCCCGCAGGCGCCCATCGTGGGCACCGGGCTCGAGGCCAAGGTGGCCGCGGACTCGGGCGCCGTGATCGTGGCGCGCCGCGCGGGCACCATCACCCGGGTCACTGCCGACGAGATCATCGTCGATAGCGGGGAGCAGGGGAAGGTGGACCCGAGCGTGCCGCTGTCGCGGCTCACGCAGCACGACCGCTACCGGGTCCGGAAGTTCTGGCGCACCAACCAGGACACGGCCATCAACCAGCGGCCGCTGGTGCAGGTGGGCCAGAAGGTGGCGCAGGGGCAGGTGATCGCCGACGGCGCGGCCACCGAGGCGGGCGAGCTGGCCCTCGGCAGCAACGTGCTGGTGGCGTTCATGCCGTGGTACGGGCACAACTTCGAGGACGCCATCGTGCTCTCGGAGCGGCTGGTGAAGGACGACGTCTACTCGTCGATCCACATCCAGGAGCTCGAGCTCCACGTCCGCGACACCAAGCGCGGGCAGGAGGAGATCACGCGGGAAATCCCCAACGTCTCCGACGAGGCGCTGGTGGACCTCGACGAGCGCGGCATCGTCCGGATCGGCGCCCACGTGAAGCCGGGCGACATCCTGGTCGGCAAGATCACGCCGAAGGGCGAGACCGAGCTGTCGCCGGAAGAGAAGCTCCTCACGGCCATCTTCGGCGAGAAGGCCAAGGACGTGAAGGACAGCTCGCTCAAGGTGCCGCCCGGCATGAAGGGCGTGGTCATCGACGTGAAGATCTTCAGCCGCGTCGAGGACCAGGTGGTGGAGAAGGACCGCGGCGAGCGGATCGGCGAGGTGCGCCGGGTCGAGACCGACGAGAAGGCCCGGATCAGCGCCGTGATGTTCGAGGAGCTGGCCCACCTGCTCGAGGGCCAGGAAGTGGCGCTGATGCTCAAGGCCGGGACCGTCGAGGAGGCCGTGCCCGCGGGCACGAAGCTCTCGCGCCCGGTGCTGGATGGGCTCGACCTGGCGGACGTGGACCTCAAGACGCTCCGGCTGGCCAACAAGGCGGCCAACGAGCGGGTCCGCACCACCATCGACCTGGCGGCCCGGGAGCGCGCCAAGGTGGAGGAAAAGGCCGAGGACCAGATCGACAAGATCCTCCAGCCGGATGAGCTGCCCCCGGGCGTCATCCAGCTGGTGAAGGTGTACATCGCCGAGAAGCGCAAGGTCTCGGTGGGCGACAAGATGGCGGGCCGCCACGGCAACAAGGGCATCGTGGCGCGCATCGTCCCCGAGGAGGACATGCCGTTCCTCCCGGATGGCCGCCCGGTGGACATCGTGCTCAACCCGCTCGGCGTGCCGAGCCGCATGAACGTCGGGCAGATCCTCGAGACCCACCTCGGCTGGTGCGCCTCGTTGCTCGGCTTCAAGGCGAAGACCCCGGTGTTCCGCGGCGCCGACGAGAACGAGATCGGCGTGCTGCTCAGGATCGCGGGGGCGCGGTGGGCGAGCCAGGCGCTGGCGCTCAAGCACGTGGCGCCGGACCCGGATGCGGCGGCCATCGAGAAGATCGTGGCCGACCTGCACCACGCTGGGCATCACTCGCTGACCCAGGCCGGCCTGGCCGACCTGGCGCACCGGAGCGCCCAGCCCGCCACCAAGGAGCTCTACGCCAGCTTCAAGGCGTTCCTGGTGGCCGCGGCCAAGGAGCTCGCGCAGCGGGAGCACGCGCAGAAGCAGCATGAGCTGGCGCTCCACCAGGAGAAGCTGGCGCAGGCCGAGGGCGCGGAGCAGAAGCAGCTCCAGAAGGTGGTGAAGGAGCTGGAGAAGGCGCTCGAGGGCACGCCGGCGGAGTTGCTGGCGGGCTGCGGGCGGCCCAAGCTCGCGGTGCTCGCCGGCGGCAAGGGCGAGCCGGAGGAGGTGGCGGTGGCCGCGGAGGAGCTGATCCGCGCGGCGGGCCTCACTCCGACGGGCAAGGCGCGGCTCCGCGATGGCCGGAGCGGGCAGGAGTTCGAGGGCGACGTGACGGTGGGCACCATCTACATGCTCAAGCTGTCGCACCTCGTGGACGACAAGATCCACGCCCGCTCCATCGGCCCGTACTCGCTGGTGACGCAGCAGCCGCTGGCCGGCAAGGCGCAGTTCGGCGGCCAGCGCTTCGGCGAGATGGAGGTCTGGGCGCTCGAGGCCTACGGCGCGGCGCACGTCCTCCAGGAGATGCTCACGGTCAAGTCGGACGACGTGAACGGCCGGAGCAAGGTGTACGAGGCCATCGTGAAGGGGCAGAACCTGCCGGAGCCCGGCATCCCTGAATCCTTCAACGTGCTGGTGAAGGAACTCCAGGCCCTGGGCCTCAAGGTGACGCTCGGCACCACGGCCGACGGCGACGAGTAACGCCGGGCCGCATTGATCGGACACACGGTAGGCGCCGAATTCAGGAACGAGGACGCCAATGATTGATTTCCGCAGCGCGCGCGAGCCCAAGAGCTCGAGCTTCGACTTCATCAGCATCCGCATCGCCTCGCCGGAGGAGATCCGGGGGCCCCGCGACACCAAGGAGCGGGAGCGCCTGGAGCTCCAGGGGCAGCGGTACTGGTGGTCCTGGGGCGAGGTGACCAAGCCCGAGACCATCAACTACCGCAGCTTCAAGCCGGAGAAGGACGGCCTCTTCTGCGAGCGGATCTTCGGCCCGGTCAAGGACTGGGAGTGCCACTGCGGCAAGTACAAGCGGATCCGCTATCGCGGCGTGATCTGCGACCGCTGCGGCGTCGAGGTGACGCTGAGCAAGGTGCGGCGCGAGCGCATGGGCCACATCGAGCTCAGCGTGCCGGTGGCGCACATCTGGTTCTTCAAGACCCTCCCCTCGCCCATGGGGAACCTGCTCAACGTCACCCTGCGTGACCTCGAGCGGGTCATCTACTACTCGAGCTACATCGTCATCGAGCCGGGCGACCAGGACGTGGAGCCCAACCAGCTCCTCGACGAGGACGAGTACCTCCAGCTGCGCCACAAGGCGCGCGAGGAGGGCGACACCGGCTTCCGCGCCGACATCGGCGCGCCGGCGGTGCGGGAGCTGCTCAACCGCATCGACGTCAAGAAGCTGGGCGAGTACCTGCGCGGCGCGGTGGCCACCGAGACCAGCCAGCACCGCAAGAAGCAGATGCTCAAGCGGCTCAAGATCGTCGATGCCTTCCTCACCTCGGGGGAGGGCGGCGACGTCGCGAACAACCCGGCCTGGATGATCCTGGACGTGATCCCCGTGATCCCGCCCGACCTCCGGCCGCTGGTCCCGCTCGACGGCGGGCGGTTCGCCACCTCGGACCTGAACGACCTGTACCGGCGCGTCATCAACCGGAACAACCGGCTCCAGAAGCTAATCCAGCACAAGGCGCCGGAGGTCATCCTCCGGAACGAGAAGCGCATGCTGCAGGAGGCCGTCGACGCGCTGTTCGACAACGGCCGCCGCTCCAAGGCCATCCGCGGCCGCGGCAAGCGCCCGCTCAAGTCCCTGAGCGACATGCTCAAGGGCAAGCAGGGCCGGTTCCGGCAGAACCTGCTCGGCAAGCGCGTGGACTACTCGGGCCGCTCGGTCATCGTGGTGGGCCCGGAGCTGCGCCTGCACCAGTGCGGCCTGCCCAAGGCCATGGCGGTGGAGCTCTTCAAGCCGTTCATCATCCACAAGCTGGTGGAGAAGGGCATCGCCGAGACGGTCAAGCGCGCCAAGAAGATCGTGGAGAAGGAAAGCCCGGAGGTGTACGAGATCCTGGAGGAGATCATCCAGGACCACCCGGTGCTGCTCAACCGCGCGCCGACGCTGCACCGCCTGGGCATCCAGGCCTTCGAGCCGGTGCTGGTCGAGGGCAAGGCCATCCGCATCCACCCGCTGGTCTGCGCCGCGTTCAACGCGGACTTCGACGGCGACCAGATGGCCGTGCACGTGCCCCTGAGCTTCGAGGCGCAGCTCGAGGCGCGGCTGCTCATGATCTCGTCGAACAACATCCTGAAGCCGTCCGACGGCCGCCCGGTCGCCGAGCCGTCGCAGGACATGGTGCTCGGCAGCTATTTCCTCACCAAGCTGCCGCCCGCCTCCGACGAGCCGCGCGACGGCAAGCCGGCGCCGGCGTGGGAGAAGGCACGCTACTTCGGCTCGCTGGCCGAGATCGAGATGGCGCTGGCGCACCGGAGCGTGGGCTTCCACACGCCCATCTGCTTCTGGTACCAGCCGCCGCGTGAGGCCGCCGAGCGCACCCCGCGCTGGGTGCGCACCACCCCGGGCCGGGTGCTGTTCAACAGCATCATCCCGGCCGAGATCGTGGCGCTGCATGGCTTCAAGAACGACGTGATGAAGAAGAAGATGCTGTCGGAGCTGGTGCTGCAGAGCTACCGGCAGGCGGGGCTGGCCAAGACGGTCATCTTCCTCGACCGGCTCAAGGAGTTCGGCTTCCGCTACGCCACGATGGGCGGCATCTCGATCGGCATCGAGGACCTGGAGATCCCGGAGAAGAAGGCCGAGCTCCTCAAGGCCGCCGACGAGCGCGTCAAGCGCTTCCAGCGGGCCTACAACACCGGCCAGATCACCTTCGGCGAGCGCTACAACAAGGTGATCGACGCCTGGACCCACGCCAACAATGACGTGGCCGAGGCGATGGTGAGCCACATGCGGGCCTCCCGCGGCGGCTTCAACCCGGTGTTCATGATGTTCGACTCGGGCTCCCGCGGCAGCCGCGACCAGATCCGCCAGCTGGCGGGCATGCGCGGCCTGATGGCCAAGCCGCAGAAGAAGCTCACCGGCGGCATCGGCGAGATCATCGAGAGCCCGATCAAGTCCAACTTCCGCGAGGGCCTCACCGGCCTCGAGTACTTCATCTCGACCCACGGCGCCCGGAAGGGCCTCGCCGACACGGCGCTCAAGACCGCCGACGCCGGCTACCTGACCCGCCGCCTCGTCGACGTGGCGCAGGACGTCACCGTCACCGAGGAGGACTGCGGCACCATCCAGGGCCTCGAGATGTCGGCGCTCAAGGAGGGGGAGGACATCATCGAGGGCCTCAAGGAGCGCATCCTCGGCTCCGTGGCCAGCGAGGACGTCTTCGACCCGCACGAGCTCGACGAGCACGGCGACCCCAAGATCCTGGTCCAGTCGGGCCGGCTCATCGACGAGGAGATCTCGAGCCAGATCGACGAGGCCGGGATCGAGAAGGTCAAGATCCGCTCGGTGCTCACCTGCGAGTCGCGCCGCGGCTGCTGCCGCATGTGCTACGGCCGGAACCTCGCCACCATGGACATGGTGGACATGGGCGAGGCCATCGGCATCCTGGCCGCGCAGTCCATCGGCGAGCCGGGCACGCAGCTGACGCTGCGGACGTTCCACATCGGCGGCGCCTCGTCGCGCATCGCCGAGGAGGCGGAGCGCCGCGCCCGCGCCAGCGGCCTGGTGAAGTACACCGACGGGCTCGAGTACGCCGACGTGCCGGTGGAGTACGAGGACGGCACCAAGGCCATGGTCCGCATGGCGCTCAACCGCGAGGACGAGAGCGCCGACGAGGAGAGCAAGGAAGGCATCCTCGTGGTGGACCCGGCGGACCCGAAGCGCGTGCTCAACCGCTACCCGGTGCCCGAGGGCGCCCTCCTGCAGGTCAAGGAAGGCGACACGGTGCAGGGGAAGATGTCCATCCTCTACACCTGGGACCCGTACAACGACCCGAGCATCATCAAGCTCGACGGCGAGCTCCGCTGGAAGGACCTCGTCCCGGGCTCCACGCTCCGCGAGGAGCTGGACGAGTCGACGGGCCTGCGGAGCATCGTGGTCATGGCGGACCCGGAGCGGGAGCTGCACCCCTCGGTGCTGGTCTACGCCCCGAACCGCAAGGACCCCCAGGAGTACATCCTGGCCGAGGGCTCGCGCATCCTGCTCGGCAGCGATGCCGACCAGGTGAGCCGCGCGCTCAACATCCCGGACGAGGGCAATCCCTGGTCCTCGAAGTTCAAGGTCGAGGAGTACCCGATCAACGTGGCCTGGCCCTCCAAGAGCAAGAAGGAGGCGAAGGACAAGACGGTGTACCTCTCGCCCGCGGTCAAGATCCAGAAGGGCGTGACGGTCACCAAGATGCCGCGGACGGCCTACAAGACCCGCGACATCACGGGCGGCCTCCCGCGCATCGCCGAGCTCTTCGAGGCGCGGCGGCCCAAGGACCCGGCCACGATCTCGGAGATCGACGGCATCGTGAAGTTCGGCGAGATCAAGCGCGGCAAGCGCGAGATCTACGTCTACCCGGCCACCGAGCCCGGCAAGAAGGGCGAGCCGGAGCCGCCGCAGCTCTATGAGGTGGGCGCCGGCAAGCACCTGCGCGTGCACGAGGGCGACCGCGTCCGCGCCGGCGACCGGCTCACCGAGGGCCCGGTGAACCCGCACGACATCCTGCGCATCAAGGGCCCGCGTGCGGTGCAGGAGTACCTGCTGAACGAGGTCCAGGAGGTCTACCGCCTCCAGGGCGTGCGCATCAGCGACAAGCACATCGGCGTCATCGTGCGCCAGATGCTCCAGAAGACCCGCGTCACGGATCCGGGCGACACCGACTTCCTCGAGGGGGAGACGGTGGACCGGGTGCAGTTCCGCGACGAGAACGAGCGCACCATCAAGCGGAAGGGCAAGGCCGCGCAGTCGGAGCCCGTGCTCCTCGGCATCACCAAGGCCTCGCTCACCACGCAGTCGTTCATCTCGGCGGCCTCCTTCCAGGAGACCACCCGGGTGCTCACCGATGCCGCGATCCGCGGGGCCAAGGACGACCTCCTCGGCCTCAAGGAGAACATCATCATCGGGCACCTGATCCCGGCCGGCAGCGGCATCTACCGCTACGCCGAGATCGAGATCGAGCCGCCCGCCGGCTACGAGCCGCCCCCGCCGCCGGAAGTCCCGGCGGAGGGCGTGGCCCCGGCCGCGCCGGTCGCGCCCCCCGCCGCCCTGGCGGCGCTCGCCGACGACGAAGAGTAGGAGCGGCACTGCTACGCAAACGGCCCGGGCAACTCGCCCGGGCCGTTTTGCGTGATCCCACCTGGGGTGGCGCTCAGCGCCAGCGGAACACCCGGAGCGCCACCCCGAAGCTCACCACCAGCCACGCGGCAAGGATCCCCATCTCCGGCAGCAGGGCCGCGAGTCCCGCGCCCTCCAGCATGTGCAGGCGGAAGGCGTCCACCGCGGCGGTGAGCGGCAGCGCCTGGATCAGCGGCTGCGCCACCGCCGGGAAGCGCTCCGAGGAGAAGAACACCCCCGAGAAGATCCACATCGGGAGCATCACCAGGTTCATGAGGCCCGAGACGCCCTCGACCGTCTGCGCCCGCGAGGCCACCAGCAGCCCGAGCGCGGAGAACGTGAGGGCGGTGAGCAGGCAGAGCAGGATGAATGTCCCCACGGCGCCCCGCATCGGCACGCCGAAGGCGAGCATGCCGAACCCCACGAACGCCGCCACCTCCACCACCAGCAACGACAACCGCGAGATCAGGAACGAGGCCAGGTACTGCCCCCGCGGCATCGGCGTGGCGATGAGCCGCTTGAGCAGCTTCTTCCGCCGCGAGTCCACGATGGTGAAGCCGAGGCCCCACATCCCGCTCCCCAGCAGGTTCATCCCGAGGAGGCCAGGGATCACCCAGTCGATGTAGCGCGCCCCCGGCTCCTGGTGCACCTCGTCGGTGGTGGCCACCGGGTCGGCGCGCCCACCGTGGCGCTGCAACGCGGCGTCGGCGGCGAGTCGCGCCACCTGCGACTCGGGCCGGGCAGGGTCGAACCGGTACACGATGCCGCCAGCAGCCCTGGTCACCACTAGGGCGAGCCGACCGGAGCGGAGCGCCCGGGCCGCTGCGCTGTCCTCGAGGACGGACACGGTGAGTGTGGTGTCGGCCTCGAGCGCGCCTTGGAGGTCGGCGGCACTCGCGGTGAGGCCCACTGGGGTCTTCTCCGGGCCCCGCTGCGAGAAGGCGACCCCGAGCCCGGCCGCAAGCAGGATGGGGAAGACGAACACCCAGAACACCGCCTCCGGCTCCCGGAAGAACTCCCGGTAGCGCACCAGCACCAGCTGGACCAGGGCCCGCTCCCGGAACGCCCTAGCCATCGCGGAGGTGCCGCCCGGTGAGGGACACGAAGACGTCCTCGAGGGTCGGCGAGTGGGTCCGGAGCTCCGACAGCACCGCCTCCTGCGCCTGGACCTCGGCGAGCAGCGCCGGCATGGCGAGGTGGAGCGCCGCCACCTGCAGCTCGTAGCTCCCCGCCTCGCCGCGCACCGACAGGACCCCCGGGAGCCGCCCCAGCGCCGCCGCGTCGAACCGCGCTCCTTGCACGCCGAAGGCCAGGACGTGCTCCGCGCCGAGTGAGGCAATCAGTTCCCGCGGCGTCCCCAGCGCGATGACCCTGCCGTGGTCCACGATGGCCACCCGGTCGCAGAGGCGCTCGGCCTCGTCCATGTAGTGGGTGGTGAGCAGGATGGAGCGGCCCATGGCGCGGAACCGCTCGATGAGCTCCCAGAGCTGCCGGCGGGACTGCGGGTCGAGCCCGGTGGTGGGCTCATCGAGGAACAGCAGCTCGGGATCGCCCACGAGGGCGGTGGCCAGGGCCAGGCGCTGCTTCTGGCCCCCGGACAGCTGGCCCACCCTGGCGCCGGCCTTTTCCTCCAGCTGCACCAGGGCGATCACCTCGTCCACCGCCGGCCCGGCCGGGTAGAAGCTCCGGAACAGGGCCACGGTCTCCCGCACCGTCAGCTTCTCCTGGAACTGCGTCTCCTGCAGCGAGAGGCCGATCTGCTGGCGCAGGCGCTGGTCGTCCCGGCCCCAGCGGAGGCCGAGGACCTCCACCAGGCCGCCGTCAGGTTCGAGCAGGCCCTCGCAGATTTCGATGGTGGTGGTCTTCCCGGCGCCGTTGGGGCCGAGCAGGCCGAAGCACTCGCCGGGCCGAACCTCGAGGTCGAGGCCGTCCACGGCGATCACGTCACGATAGGCCTTGCGGAGCCCCTCGAGGCGGAGCGGGGCGGGGGCGGTCAGTCGCGGCTCCCGAAGGTGTCGCAGCGGTTGGGATCGCCACTGTCGAACCCCACCCGGAACCAGCGCGCGCGCTGCTCGGCCGACCCGTGGGTCCAGCCCTCGGGGTTCAC
>JBGAOL010000043.1:0-16156 GCA_044221825.1 Gemmatimonadales bacterium | reverse complement strand
GCGAGACGAGGGACATGGGGCTCTCCGGGGAAGCGCTCAGGCGATCTCGAGGATGACCTTGCCGGCCTGGCCTTCCTTGATGACCTGAATGGCGTCGGCGATCCGCTCGAGGGGGAAGCGATGGGTGACGGTGGGGCGCGGGTCGAGCTGTCCGGCGCGGAGCAGGCGGAACATCTGCTGCCAGGTGTCGTACATGCGCCGGCCGGTGACGCCGTAGAGCGTGAGGCCCTTGAAGATCACGTCGCGGGCGAAGTTCACGTCGGTGGTCTTGGCCGGCGTGCCGAGGAAGTTGACCCGTCCGCCGAGCCGCGCGGCGCTGAACGCCGTCTGGTGGCCCGCGGGGTGGCCGCTCATCTCGCAGACGAGGTCCACGCCCTCGCCGCCCGTCAGCTCCCGGCACTTGGCCACGACGTCGTCGCTGCCGGGGTTGAGGGTCACGTGGGCGCCCATCTTCCGGGCGAGCTCGAGGCGCATCGGGTTGTAGTCGCTGGCGATGACGAGCGACGCGCCCGCCGCGCGGGCGACGCCCACCGCAAAGCAGCCGATGGGGCCGCAGCCGAGGACGAGCACTGCGCTCCCCGGGACGTTCCCGCCCTCGAGCACCGTGTGCACCGCGTTCCCCATCGGGTCCATGATGGCGCCGATCTCGGTGGGGATGCCGTCGAGCTTCATCACGTTGCTGGCCGGCATGGTGATGTACTCGGCGAAGGCGCCGTCGCGGTCCACGCCGATGATGCGGGTGCGGCGGCAGACGTGCGCGTCGCCGGTGCGGCAGGGGAGGCAGTGACCGCACACGATGTGCCCTTCGGCGGTGACCAGGTCGCCGATGGCGAGCAGGCCCTCGGCCTTGGCCTCGGGGCCGAGCTCGACGATCTCGCCCGCGAACTCGTGGCCGATGGTGACCGGCGGCTTGAGCCGGCCGGCGGCCCAGGCGTCCCACTCCCAGATGTGGAGGTCGGTGCCGCAGACGCCGGCGTAGTGGACCTTGATCAGGGCGTCACTCGGCCCGCAGGACGGAATGGGCACCTCCCGGACTTCCATGCCCGGGCCGGCGGAGACTTTGACGAGGGCGCGCATGCGGGATCAGGCGGGAACGAGGGACGACGGGCGCACGGCCGGAAGGGCACCGGGACGCGTGGCCGGACGGGGGTTCTGCATGGCCACCAAGCTAACGGGCCGGGGGCAGGGGGGGCAGGGTGGTGATGAACCGTGCCAGTGCCTCGGCGAGGGCCGCGGCGCCCGTCCCGGCGAGGTCGGCGCCCGGAAGACTCTCGCTGGTGGTGCCGGGGTGGCACTGGCGCGTGATGCCCAGGCTGGCGCCCACGCGCGGCTCGCTGCCGGTCCCGGTGACCACGCGGAGCGGGACGGCGAGGCCGCCGAGCTCCTCGCAGGTGGCGGGGCGCAGCGGGCCGCCCAGGGTCTCGGGGAGCCGGTTCACGCCCGCGCGGGGTGGATCGGGCACCAGCGGGGCGCCGGCCGTGGGCGGCCCCAGCAGCGGCTCCACCAGCGCCACTGCGGCCACGAGGCCGGGCTCCCGGAGCGCCGCGCGCAGGGCGATGGTGGCCGCCCAGCCGTCGGCGACGAGGACCGTGCCCTCAAGATGCAGGGCGCGGAGGATGGCTACGAGGTCGGCGGCGTGGGTGGAGAGGTTGGTGGGCGGGTCGTCCGGACGCCAGGGATTGGGGAAGTGATAGCGGGCGCTGTAGGCGATGACGCGCGCGCTGCCCGCCAGCTTCACGCCGAGGGCATCCCAGCGGCGGTAGTCCTCGAGTGCGCCGTGGAGGAGAACCACGGGTCGCCCGGTCCCCTGTACCACGTAGGCGAAGCGATAACCGTTGGCGAGGACCGCCTGGAGCGGCGGCGCGCTGTCCTGGGCGGAGAGTGGCGCGGCGCCCGCCGCGAGGGCGAGCGCCAGGCCGAGGTGGGTCAGGTGGCGGTGCATATGGCCGCGGGGAGCGCCGTGGCCTCGAGGTGAAGGACCAGCGCCTCGAGCGCGGCGAGCTCGCCGGCGAAGTGCTGGCCCGGCGTCACGTGCTCCAGCCGGAGCGGCGCCTCGCCGATGAGGGGCGCGAACTCCTCCGGCGTCATGCGACCGGCCTTGGCCCACGCGGCGGTGGCGGTGGCGTCCGCCTTGAGGAACAGCGCCTTCTGGCGCTTCTGCCGCTCGGCGGCCTGCGTGGGCGTCAGCTTGCTGACGCTCAGTCCCTCCGGGATGGCCTCGACCATCCAGGCCGTCTTGCCGTCGGTGAGATAGGCCTCGGTGGATTCCTCGAGGCCGTCCGGTCGCTTGTGCCACAGGCCCACGTAGCACTTGGGCGCGCGGCGCCAGGCCGCGCGCAGGGCGCGCACCCAGAGCCACAGCACGTCGCGCGGGATCTTCTTCTCGGTGGTGGTGGCGTCGGCCATGAAGGCCAGGCCGCGGTCGCGCACGTCCTCGGGGATGGTGAGCGCGGTGGGTCCCATGGTCCACTGCTGGAATTCCCGGCCCAGCGTGACCGCGTGGGTGCCGTCGGGGGCGGCGAGCGTGAGGGTATGACTCATCGGGTCTCAGGCAATGGCACGGGTGGCACCGCCATCCACGGAGAGGGCGGTGCCGGTGATGTAGCGGGCCGGCTCCGAGGCCAGAAAGACCGCAGCCGCCGCGAACTCGGCGGGACTTCCCAGGCGGCCGATTGGCACGGCCTGGCCCATCTCGGCGAGCACGGTCTCCGCCGGCTTCCCCGCCGCGGTGCCGCGGGACTCGGCCAGGGCGCGGAGGCGGTCCGTGGTGAAGAAGCCCGGGCAGAGCACGTTGACGGTGATCCCGTCGCGGGCCACCTCATCGCTCAGCGCCTTGGCAAAGCCGAGGACACCGGCGCGCGCGGTGGTGGAGAGGATCAGGCCGAGCGTGGGCTGCTTGGCCGCCACCGAGGTGAGGCAGAGGATCCGGCCCCAGCGCCGCGCCCGCATGTGCGGCACCGCCGCGCGGCAGAGGTGCACGGTGGACAGGAGCGAGGTGTCGAGCGCGCGCTGCCAGGCAGCGGAGTCGTGCGCCTCGAGCGGGCCGGACGGCGGTCCCCCGGCGTTGCAGAGGACGATGTCGGGGCCCCCGAGCAGGTCGTGCACTCGCGCCACCAGCTCCGCCGCGGCCTCGCCTGCCGAGACGTCGGCGGGGAAGCCGTGCACCCGCCCCGGGGCCGTGACCGAGAGCCGGCGCACGGCGTCGTCCAGCCGGGCCGGGTCCCGGCCGTTCAGGGCGACGATGGCGCCTTCGGCCAGGAGGAGTTCGCCGATCGCGTAGCCGAGCCCGGCGGAGCCCCCGCAGACGAGGGCGACCCGGTCCCGCAGTCCCAAATCCATGCTACAAAGATGGCCGGGCGGGGACCGTTCCGTAAGCGCGGGCGGCTTCGGCCCGGGGATCCACGCCGGGCCAGCCGGCGATGGGGGCGTGCAGGGTCGGGTCGTGCGGGGTAGGGGTAGTGAGGCCCAGGACCTCGGGGTGGAAGCCCCGCACCAGCACCTCGACCAGGCGCGCAATGCGGGTGGGCCAGCCCAGATGCAGCGGCTGGGTGGGCGCCGCGGGGTTGGCCACGATGGCGCGACCCATCCCGCCGTAGACCCGGCCCAGGAGCATGATGCCGTGGCGGTACCGGTACGGCGTCCGGGAGGCGCCGAGTTCGGCGCTCCGGTAGAGGGTCTCGGCCAGGGCGGCGAGCTCCGCCTTGACCGGGGTGAGGCGGGGCGAGGCCGGATCGGCGAGGACGGCGTCATGGTCGAGGCCGTGCGCGGCGAGGCGGGTGGCGGGCAGGTACACCCGGTCCTTCGCGGCATCGGCCACGACGCCGAGGAGAATGTTGCTGACCTGGAGGCCAAGGCCCAGGTCCACCGCGCGCACCAGCGCCTCACGATCGCGGATGCCAAGGAGGGGCGAGAGCAGCTGGCCCACGGCGGCGCTCACCCGGTACGAGTAGCGGATCAGCTCGGCGTCGTCCGGCACGCGGACCGGGCCGAGGTCCCCCTGCATGCCGTCGAGGAGATGGCGGGCGCATTCGAGGGGAAGGTCGTTCCGGAGCGCCATGGCGTGGAACGCGGCGATGAGCGGGCGGGCCGGGGCGGTGCCCGCCAGCTCCGCGCGGGCGGCCTCGAGGGCGGTGCGCGCGGCGTGGCCGTCCGGCGCCTCGTCCACCTCGTCGTCGAGGCGGCGGCAGAAGCAATAGAGGAGGGCGATGTCCTCGCGGCGGGCCGGCGGGATGAGCCAGGGGATGAGCCCGAAGCTCAGCACCACCTTCTCGAACTCGCGGCGGCAGGCGACGACGGTGTCGCGCCAGGGGGCGTACCCCGGCCAGGCGATCCAGTCGCCGCCGCGCATCAGCGGAGCACGCGGTCGAGCAGGGCGAAGCCGAGGACCGTGGCGGACATCACCGCGTTCATGGTGAAGAAGGCCGCGTCGAGGCGGGAGAGGTCGCCGGCGCGGACCAGGGAATGCTCGTAGAGGAGGATGGCGGCGGCGGCGGCGACGCCGACGAAATACCAGGTGCCGAAGCCCACGCCGAGGCCGAAGAGCGCCAGCGCGGGGACGGTGAGGAGGTGCAGCCCGCGCGCGATGCCGAGGGTGGTGGGCACGCCGAAGCGGGCCACCAGGCTGTGCAGGCCCTGGGTGCGATCGAACTACTCGTCGGGGAGCGAGTAGAAGATGTCGAATCCCGCGGTCCAGGTGGCCACCGCCACGATGATGGCCACGAGCGCCCAGGCCGGCTCGCTCCAGCGGCCGGTGACGGCCAGCCACCCCCCCACCGGCGCGATGGCCAGCGAAATCCCGAGCCAGAGGTGGGGCCAGTTGGTGAAGCGCTTGGCGAACGAGTAGGTCATCACCCACGCCAGGGCGATCGGGGCCAGGCGGGCGCAGAGCGGGTTGATGGCGGCGGAGGCCGCGAGGAAGACGGCGCCGGCCAGGGCCACGGAAACCCACGCCTGACGGAGCGTCAGGGCCCCCCGGGGGAGTTCCCGGCGCTGGTTGCGGGGGTTCACCAGGTCGTAGCGCAGGTCCACGATCATGTTGAAGCCGAGGGCCGCCCAGCGGGCGGCGGCGAAGGCCACGACGGCGAGCGCCACGGTGCGCCAGTGCAACGCAGTCGTGGCGGAGGCGGCCACCACGCCGAGCAGGGCGAAGGGCAGCGCAAAGAGGGTATGCGGGAACTTGACGAAGTTGAGGTACGCCACCAACGTCGAGGTGCCGGGCAATACCTGCCCATCCGGGTTGGGGACCGGTGGACGAGTTTCCTCCATGCCGACTCGGGTATTCCTCACGGTTGTTTCATGCCTCCACCCTATCTTGCCCGCAACTGCTCACCCTGTCCACCGCATCCCCCGACGGAGCCTGCCCCATGCCCAAGATGTCGCGCGAGGAGATCGTCCGCGAAATCATCAGCTGCGAGAACTGGAAGTCCGAGATCTACTACGTGAACCGGGGCGGCTACGAAGTGGTGCCTGAGCCGCGCCTCTTCAAGTACCTCGAGGACGACGTGGTCCGCGTCGTCTTCCCGACGACCGTCACCGAAGTGACCGAGGGCACCGTGGTGGCGATGGTCTGCCTGTACGACATGCGCAAGAAGTACAACGTCTACACCCACACCATCTGCGCCGGCCCGCGCGTCAACGTGATGCTCAACTCGCGCCACAGCCAGATGCCGCAGGCCATGCCCCAGCCGGGGGCGCTGGGTGAGGCGGCGATCGCGCGCTTCATCGGCTGGAAGGACGCGGCGTGGGGCAAGTTCCTCAACGAGGAGCTGCTCTACGGGCCGGAGACCGCCTCGGCCATCTGGATCGCCAGCTTCTGGAAGGCGATGGACCGGATGTTCGGGCTCAACACCCTGGTGAACTACGACCCGGACGCGGTGATCGCCGCCGCCGTCTGAGCTCGACCCATTCCCCTCGGGGGGCGGTAGACTCGGTTCTCCCGCCCGCCGTCGTTCCTACCCCGGAAAATACTCCTTCCAGCGGCGGTCCACGGTCTTCACGATATCGTCCGGCATGGTGACCGGGACGGGGTAGCCCTCCTTCATGGTGGCGTCGATGGCGATGGGGCCGTGGTAGACCGGCCGGGCGCCGACGAACTCCTGCCTGCTGAAGATCATGTCGAGCACCGGGTCGAACCGGTTGAAGATGCCCCAGAGCAGGCTCATCTCGCTCGCCAGGTCCACGTCGCTGCTCACCGCCACCACGAACCGGACCGGGCCGAGGCCGGGCCAGGCCAGCAGCTTCTTCAGCACCTCCCTGGGCTGCTGCTCCACCTGCACCACCAGCCAGCCGCCGTCGAGGAGCCGGTGCCCGAGCACGCGGCTGTCGCACTGCGCGGGATCGGCGATCTCGGAGGGCGGCGCGTCATTGGTGAGCGCGTCGCCGGTGGCGTCGAAGACCACCTTGGCGCCATGCATGACGTACGAGGGTGTAGTCCAGCGTGTCGAGCGCGCCGATCGGGAGCAGGATCATCGGGTCGCGCGGCTCGAAGCGGTACCACATCTCGCGCAGCAGCGCGTGGAAGTTCCGCACCGGCACGTGCTCCTGCACCATCACCGCCGCCTTGGTGAGCGAGAGCTGGCCGGTGCCGAGCAGCGCCAGCGCCGTCTTCAGCACTTCCTTGGGATGGCGCTCCTTCATGGAGACGCCGATCAGGTTGTGGAAGCTGGCGGAGTCGTAGGCGTAGAGGTCCGTGACGTTCGGGTTCAGGAGCCGGATCAGCGGCGCGGTCATCTCGCCCACGGCGTTGCCGAGGTACTTGTCCTCCTGGGCGGCTTGCCGACGACGGTGCCGGGATACATGGCGTCGCGGCGGCGGGTGACGCGCTCCACGTGGAAGACGGGGAAGTCGGCGGCCTCGGAGTAGTGGCCGTAGTGGTCGCCGAAGGGGCCCTCGCTGCGGCGCTCGTGGGGCGCCACGTAGCCCTCGAGGATGATCTCGGCGGTGGCGGGCACCAGGAGGTCGCCGGCGATGGTCTTGACCACCTCGGTGCGGGCGCCGCGGAAGAAGCCGGCGAAGGCCAGCTCGTCGAAGTCCTCCGGCAGCGGGAGGATGGCGGCCATCATCGTCAGCGGATCGCCGCCGAGCACCACGGCGGTGGGGAGCTTCCGGTTGAGCTTCTCCGCCTCGTAGTGGTGCGCGCGGCCGCCCTTCATGCTCTGCCAGTGCATGCCGGTGGTGCGGTCGTCGAAGACCTGCAGGCGGTAGAGGCCGAAGTTGCGGCGGCCGTTCACCGGGTCGCAGGTGAGGGTGGGGCCCCAGGTGATGAACGGGCCGCCATCGCGCGGCCAGCTGAAGATGTGGGGGAAGGCGGAGAGCCGGGGCTCCTCCACCACCTCCTGCACGGGGCCCGCGTCACCACCTTGGGGCGCACGAAGCGGCCCCGCGCAAGGAACTCCCGCGAGCGCCACAGCGCACCGAGGGACGGCGGGTTCAGGCCCTTCATGACCGCCAGCAGCTCCTCACCGATCTCCTTCGGGGTCCCGACCCAGCGCCAGGTTCACGCGCCGCTCGGCGCTGAAGATGCCGGCCACGAGGGGGAACTGGCTGCCCTTGATGTTCTCGAAGATGAGCGCCGGCCCGTCCTGCCGGATCACCCGCTGGATGATCTCGGAGACCTCGAGGTAGGGGTCCACCTCGGCCGTGATGCGGCGGACATCGCCCCGACGCTCGAGGGCGGCGAGGAAGTCGCGGAGGTCGCGGAAGCGGGGGAAAGCGACGGGCACGGGCTGGTCCGGTTGAAGCGCGAGAACGCTAATCGGACAAGCCGAATCGGCAACGGGTCCGCGGGCGCGGCGCTGCATCGTGAACGGATTTTTCAACGAAATGGCGCCCCGGACTCATTGAGCCAGGGGCGCCGAATATCGCGGGGCGGTGGTCAGCGCGGGGCGCAGGTCGTCGGCGTGGGTGTCGATGGCCTCGCGGACCAGCGGGTGCGGCGGCGCAGGCCGGGTCGTCCGAGGTGATCCAGCAGGGTGGCCCGCATGCGCGGCTCCCAGAAGCGCCGGAGGTGCGCGGCCACGCCATTGACCGCCTCGGTGTGGTCCGGGAGCGCCGCGTGGAAGGTGGCGATCTGGTTGGCCATCTGGACCAGGTGCTCGAGGCTCTTCATGGCCGGCTCTCCCCCTGCGCCTGCGCCAGCAGGCCCAGCTGTTCCTTCGTGAACTGCTTGAAGCGGGCCTGCCACTCGGAGGCGCCGAAGACCGGCGTCACCTGGACGGCGGTGACCTTGTACTCGGGGCAGTTGGTGGCCCAGTCCGAGTTCTCGGTGGTGATGACGTTGGCGCCCGACTCCGGGTGATGGAAGGTGGTGTACACCACGCCCGGCTGCACCCGCTCGGTGACGCGGGCGCGAAGCGTGGTTTCGCCGGCCCGGCTCACGATGCCCACCCACTCCCCGTCCTTGATGCCGCGGTCCTCGGCGTCGTGCGGGTGGATCTCGAGGCGGTCTTCCTCGTGCCACTGCACGTTGGCGGTGCGGCGGGTCTGGGCGCCGACGTTGTACTGCGACAGGATGCGGCCCGTGGTGAGGATGAGCGGGAAGCGGCTGTTGACCCGCTCCTCGGTGGCCACGTACTCGGTGAGCATGAAGCGGCCCTTGCCGCGCACGAATGCCTGCTCGTGCATGACCGGCGTGCCGGTGGGGTGCTCGTCGTTGCAGGGCCACTGGATGCTGCCCAGCTCGTCGATGCGGTCGTAGCTCACGCCGTGGAAGGTGGGCGTGAGCCGCGCGATCTCGTCCATGATCTCGGACGGGTGCGCGTAGTGCATCGGGTAGCCGAGGGCGTTGGACAGGTCCATGGTGACCTGCCAGTCCTCCTTGCCCGCGAGCGGCGGCATGACCTTCCGCACCCGCGAGATGCGGCGCTCGGCGTTGGTGAAGGTGCCGTCCTTCTCGAGGAACGACGAGCCCGGCAGGAAGACGTGGGCGAACTTCGCGGTCTCGTTGAGGAACAGGTCCTGGACCACGATGCACTCCATGGCCTCGAGCGCCGCCGTGACGTGCTGGGTGTTCGGGTCCGACTGGGCGATGTCCTCGCCCTCGAGGTAGAGGCCCTTGAAGGAGCCCTCGAGCGCGGCCTCGAACATGTTGGGGATGCGGAGGCCCGGCTCGGGCTCGGCCCCGACGCCCCAGGCCTCGCCGAAGAGCGCGCGCGGCCCCTCGTCGAGCACGTGGCGGTAGCCCGGGAGCTCGTGCGGGAAGCTGCCCATGTCGCAGGAGCCCTGCACGTTGTTCTGGCCGCGGAGCGGGTTCACGCCCACGCCCTCGCGCCCGATGTTGCCGGTGGCCATGGCCAGGTTGGCGATGGCCATGACGCTGGTGGAGCCCTGGCTGTGCTCGGTGACGCCGAGGCCGTAGTAGATGGCCGCGTTGCCGCCGGTGGCGAAGAGCCGCGCGGCACCCCGCAGCTCGGCCGCGGGCACGCCGGTGACGGCCTCGGTGGCCTCCGGCGAGTGCTCCGGCCGCGCCACGAACTCGCGCCACTGCGCGAAGCTCGGCCCCTCGCAGCGCTCGCGGACGAAGGTCTCGGCCACGAGCCCCTCGGTGACGATCACGTGCGCCAGCGCGGTCAGCAGCGCCACGTTGGTGCCCGGGCGGAGCTTGAGGTGATACGACGCCTCGACGTGCGGCGAGCGCACCAGGTCGATGGTGCGGGGTCCGCCACGATGAGCTTGGCCCCCTCACGGAGGCGGCGCTTCATGGCGGAGCCGAAGACCGGGTGGCCGTCGGTGGGGTTGGCGCCGATCACGAACATCACGTCGGTGGCGCGGATGGAATCGAAGTCCTGCGTGCCGGCCGACTCGCCGAGGGTCTGCTTGAGCCCGTAGCCGGTGGGCGAGTGGCAGACGCGGGCGCAGGTGTCCACGTTGTTGTTCCCGAACGCCGCGCGCACCAGCTTCTGCACCAGGTAGGTCTCCTCATTGGAGCAGCGCGAGGAGGTGATGGCGCCCACCGAGGCGCGGCCGTGAGTGGCCTGCAGCCGCTTGAACTCCGACGCGGCGTAGGCGATGGCCTCCTCGCAGGAGACTTCCTTCCACGGATCCTGGATGGACTTCCGGATCATCGGCGTGGTGATCCGGTCCTTGTGCGTGGCGTAGCCCCAGGCGAAGCGGCCCTTCACGCAGGAATGGCCGTGGTTGGCCTTGCCGTCCTTGTAGGGCGTCATCCGCACCAGCTCGCTGCCGCGCATCTCCGCCTTGAAGGCGCAGCCGACGCCGCAGTAGGCGCAGGTGGTCACCACCGCGCGGTCCGGCGTGCCGGCCGCGATGACGCTGTTGTCCATGAGCGTCGCCGTGGGGCAGGCCTGGACACGCAGGCGCCGCAGGAGACGCACTCCGACTCCATGAACGCCTCGAGCTGGCCCGGCGAGACCACCGACTGGAACCCGCGCCCGTCAATGGTCAGCGCGAAGGTGCCCTGGATCTCCTCGCACGCGCGCACGCAGCGCGAGCAGACGATGCACTTGGCCGGGTCGAAGGTGAAGTACGGGTTGGAGGTGTCCTTCTCGGCCTTGAGGTGGTTGGCGCCCTCGTAGCCGTAGCGCACCTCGCGCAGGCCCACCGCGCCGGCCATGTCCTGCAGCTCGCAGTCGCCGTTGGCGGCGCAGGTGAGGCAGTCGAGCGGGTGGTCGGAGATGTAGAGCTCCATGACGCCGCGGCGGAGCTCGGCCAGCTTGCCGTTCTGGGTGTGGACGTTCATCCCCTGCTCGGCCGGCGTGGTGCAGCTGGCGGGGAAGCCGCGGCGGCCGTCCACCTGCACCAGGCAGAGGCGGCAGGAGCCGAAGGCCTTGAGGCTGTCGGTGGCGCAGAGCTTCGGCACCGCGATGCCCGCCTCGGCCGCGGCCCGCATCAGGCTCGTGCCCGCAGGCACCGTGACCGGGACGCCGTCGATGGTGAGGCTCACCATCGTGGTGCTCTCGCTGGCCGGGGTGCCGTAGTCGATCTCGTGGATGGCGGTCATCAGGGCTCCGTGTGGATCCTGGTCAGCGGGCCGCCGCGGCCGGCTCGGCGCGGGGAGCCAGAAATCTTCGGGAAGTGGTTCAGGGCGCTCAGCACCGGGTAGGGCGTCATGCCGCCCAGGGCACAGAGCGAGCCGTAGAGCATCGTGTTGCAGAGGTCGCGGGTGAGGGCCACGTTGGCCTCGCGGTCCTGGCCCGCCATGACCTTGTCCAGCACCTCGACACCGCGCGTGGAGCCGATGCGGCAGGGCGTGCACTTGCCGCACGACTCGATGGCGCAGAACTCCATGGCCCAGCGGGCCTGCTTCGCCATGTCCACCGTGTCGTCGAAGACCACGATGCCGCCGTGGCCCACCATGGCGTTGATGGCCACGAAGGCCTCGTAGTCGAGCGGCGTGTCGAACTGCGACTCGGGCAGGTAGGCGCCGAGGGGGCCGCCGATCTGCACGGCGCGAATCGGGCGGCCGGTGAGGGTGCCGCCGCCGTAGTCGTAGAGCAGCTCGCGCACCGTGACGCCGAACGCCTTCTCCACCAGGCCGCCGTGCTTGATGTTGCCGGCCAGCTGGATGGGCAGCGTGCCCCGTGAGCGCCCCATGCCGTAGTCACGGTAGAACTCGGCGCCCTTGTCCAGGATGATGGGGACCGAGGCCAGCGAGATCACGTTGTTGATGACGGTCGGCTTGCCGAAGAGCCCCTCGATGGCGGGGAGCGGCGGCTTGTAGCGCACCACGCCGCGCTTGCCCTCGAGGCTCTCGAGCAGGGCCGTCTCCTCGCCGCAGACGTACGCGCCGGCGCCCACCCGCACCTCGAGGTCGAAGCGCCGGCCGCTGCCCAGGATGTCGGCTCCGAGGAAGCCGGCGCGGTACGCGCCCTGGATGGCCTCGTTGAGCGCCGCAATGGCGTGCGGATACTCCGAGCGCGAGTAGATGTAGCCCTGCGTGGCCCCCACGGCGAGCGCCGCGATGGTCATCCCCTCCACCAGCACGAGGGGATCGCCCTCCATGATCATGCGGTCGGAGAAGGTGCCCGAGTCGCCTTCGTCGGCGTTGCAGACCACGTACTTCTGGTCGCCCACGGCGCCGAGGACGGTCTTCCACTTGATGCCGGTGGGGAAGGCGGCGCCGCCCCGGCCGCGCAGGCCCGACTGCGTCACCTGCTCCACGATGGCCGCCGGCTCCATGCGGAGCGCGTTGCGGAGCCCGCGGTAGCCGCCGTGCGCCTCGTAGTCCGCCACCGACACGGGGTCGGTGATGCCCACGCGGGCGCAGGTGAGCCGTTCCTGCTTCTTGAGGAACGGGATCTCCTCGGTGAGGCCCAGGTTGAGGCCATGCCGCCCGCCGGTGAGGAAGCCGGCCTCGAACAGCGCCGGCACGTCGGCCGCGCTCACCGGGCCGTAGGCCACGCGGCCGGCCGGCGTCTCCACCTCGACCATGGGCTCGAGCCAGTAGAGCCCGCGCGAGCCGTTCCGGACGATGGTGACGGGGAGGTTCCGCACCGCCGCCTCGGTGGCGATGGCGCGGGCGACCTTCTCCGCGCCCACCGACAGCGCGCCCGAGTCGCGCGGGATGAAGACGCGGGTGCTCACGGGGCCTCCCGCAGCTCGGCGGTGAGCCGGTCGAAGGACTGCGGCGTCACCCGGCCGTGGATCTCGCCGTCGGCCATGAGCGAGGGGGAGAGCATGCAGTTGCCGAGGCAGTACACCGGCTCCAGCGTGATGGCGCCGTCGCTGGTGGTGCCGTGCAGCTCCACGCCGAGCTTGGCCCGGGCGTGCGCCAGCAGGTCCTCGCAGCCGAGCGACTGGCACGCCTCCGCCAGGCAGATCTTCACCACGTGCCGGCCCGGCGCGTGCTCGCGGAACTCGTGGTAGAACGTCACCACGCCGTGCACCTCGGCGCGCGAGAGGTTGAGCGCGTCGGCGATCACCGGCACCGCGGCGGGCGGCACGTGGCCGAGCGCGTGCTGGATCTCGTGCAGGATCGGGAGCAGTGCGCCCGGCCGCGTCTTGTGCGCGGCCAGGGCCCGCTCCACGGCGGGCGCCCAGGGGTCGGCGGTGGTGGCTTCAGGCGGCATGGATGGCACCGCCCGAGGCGGCGAGGTAGTGGAGGAGGAACGCCGACACCTCGGCCGGCGCATTGAGATCCAGGCGGCGGAGCGGCGGGGTCACCTCGAGCGGCGCGTCGCTGGCCACGGCGATGATGGCGGGATCCACCGGCCAGCACTTGGGCGGCTCCCCGTGCGCCGGGCGATAGACCTCGACCTTCGGGTAGTGCTCGGACGCGAAGCCCTCGGCCAGCACCAGGTCCACCCGCGCGCGGTCGAAGCGGCCGAGCAGGTCCACGAAGGGCGGCTCGGCCAGGTCGGGCGCGCATTCGCCCATGAGCACCCAGCGGTCCCGCGAGGCCACCAGCACCTGCGCGGCCCCGGCCTCGCGGGCGCGATGGCTGTCCTTCCCCGGCCGGTCCATGTCGAAGCCATGGCGCGCATGCTTCAGCACCGCCACCTTGAGGCCGGCAGCCTTGAGGTGCGGGAGCACCCGGGTGATGATCGTGGTCTTGCCACTCCCGCTGGAGCCGACGAAGCCGATCACCGGCAGTGGCAGGCGGGGCAGGGCAACGAGCGGTGCGTCCATGCGGGCAGACACTCCGTCAAGCGAAAGACACCGGCCGCAGGCTGGCAGGCTGCGGTCGCGCGGGCGGTGCCGGGCACCCGGGGGACATTAATGGGAGCCTCGGCAGTACTCCATAATTCTTTACGGGACGCGAGGTTCTGGCAAATTGCGCCTTCCGATGACGTGATCGGCGGCAGCGATGACAGCACAGGAATATTGCGCTTTGTCGAAGGTCAAGGCTTCAAGGGTTGAACGAACTGTCAACCAAGCAGGACACCGGCCTGCCGGGGGTGCCATGAGTGACGAGATCCACCAGATGCAGCACCCGCTGGGCCTCAAGCGCCTGGGCTACGCGGGGCTCACCCTCACCCAGCCGGCACTGCGCTGGCGTGATGGTGCAACCACCCCCAGTGAGGAAACGGTGGCGGAAGAGGTGCCGGTGGCGCTGGTGTACAACGGCGCGCCACACGCGGTGATGATGGCATCGCCGGCAGACCTCGAGGATTTCGCCGTGGGCTTCAGCCTGACAGAAGAGCTGGTGCCCACCCCGGCCGACGTCCTCGGCATCGAGGTGCAGCGCTACAGCCTGGGGATCGAGCTGCAACTGCAGGTGACCGCGGCGGCCGCCGAAGCCATCGCCGGCAAGAGCCGCTCGCTCACGGGGCGGACGGGGTGCGGGATCTGCGGGTCCTCCACCCTCGAGGGCACCATCAAGACCCTGCATCCCGTGCCGCCGGGCGGGCGGTTCGCACCGGAGGCGCTGCACCGGGCCTTGGCGGCGCTCGCGGCGCGACAGGAGCTGAACCAGCTGGCCGGGACGGTTCACGCGGCGGGGCTCGCCCGGCCCGATGGCACGCTGGACCTGGTGCGCGAGGACGTGGGCCGGCACAACGCGCTCGACAAGCTCATCGGCGCGCTGGCGCGCCGCGGCAGCACGCAGGTGGGTGACGGGTTCCTGGTGGTGACCAGCCGGGCCAGCTTCGAGATGGTGCAGAAGGCCACCGTGGTGGGGGCGCCGCTCCTGGCCGCCATCTCGGGCCCCACGGGGCTCGCGGTGCGGGTGGCCGAGCAGGCTGGGGTGACGCTCGTCGGCTTCACGCGGAGCGGGCGGCACACGGTCTACACCCACCCCGCCCGGCTGTCCTCCAATGCCTAGCGGGCGGCGGCGCGGCCCCCGCCGAGGGCCGCGGGGAGGCGCACCGACTCGCTGAGCCGCAGGATCTCCCGGGCGCCGGGGGTGAGCGGGTCCCGGTCGGGGACCACGAGGCCGATGGTGAAGTCGTGCTCGTCGTGCTCCAGCGGGATGGCCACCACTTCCGTCACCGGCCCGAAGAAGTGCACGAACGGATGCGGCAGGAGGCTGCAGAATCCGCCGGCCCGCACGTGGGCCCAGAGCGTGAGCACCGAGTTGGTCTCGAGCACCGGGGCCGGCGTCACCCCGGCCTGATGGAACCGGGCATTGATGATCCGGCGGTTCTGCATGTCGGGCGTGAGCAGGCAGAGCCGCTCCGCCGCGACATCCTTCCAGGTCACCGACGCGCGCCCCGCCAGCGCATTCCCCGCCGGCACAAAGAGGTAGAACTGCTCCCGGTAGAGCGGCACCGCCCGCACGTGGGTGAGCGGCTCGTTGTCGAGGTAGGTCACCCCGGCGTCGAGGCTGAAGTCGTCGAGCCCGCGCTGGATGTCGATGCTGGTGAGCGAGAGGATCGTGACGCTCACCCCGGGGTGGCTGCGGCTGAACGGCCCGGTGAGCAGCGCCAGCATCGGCAGGGTCACCGGGATCGCCCCGATCCGTAGCCGCCCCACCAGCCCCTCCCGCAGCTCGCTCGCCTCCTGCTCCAGGCTCTCCGTGTCAGCCAGGATGCGCCGGGCCCAGCCGAGCATCCGCTCGCCCTCGGCGGTGAGCCCCTCGAACCGTTGTCCCCGGCGCACCAGCAACAGGCCCAGCTCCTCCTCCAGCTGCTTGATGCCGGCGGAGAGCGTCGGCTGGGTCACGTCGCAGGCGCGCGCCGCGCGGGCAAAGTGTCCCTCGCGCGCCAGCGCGGCCAGGTACCGGAGGTTGCGGAGGAGCATGCGGCGGGGTGGGGGAGTATCGGTGGGCGCGCGGCGCCTCAGGCCGATACGCCCCGCGACTGGTGGGCCGCGGCGGGCGGGTCGGTCACCTCGGGCGGCTTGCTGAGGAGCAGCCCGGCGGACCGCGCGGCCCGTCGCTTCTCCGAGGGCGCGTCCTCCCGCACCCACTCGCCGTAGTGGGACAGCAGCGCCTCCGGCTTGAGGGCGTGCTCGCTGGGCAGGATCAGGTGCACCCCGCAGGGCGCGGTGCGCGCCATCAGCCGCTCCAGCACCACGCGGCGGCGGCCGGAGGGTTCCGCCTCGAGGGTGGCGGTGTCGATGGCCACGACCTGGATCCGTTCCGGCATGAAGTGCGGGATCTGGCCGGTCGGGGCCACGTAGGTGCTGCAGTAGTAGCCGAGCGCCTCCTCCGCGACCCGTGACTCGACCTGGTCCACGAAGGTCATTTCGCTGCCGCTGAAGACCACCTCGACATCGAACGCGGCGAGCAGGAAGGCGAGCGGCGCGGCATCGTTGCCGA
>JBGAOL010000042.1:0-15705 GCA_044221825.1 Gemmatimonadales bacterium | reverse complement strand
GGGCCAGAACACCGTCTACGGCCCCTGCGTCGTCCGGCTGGTGCAGGCGCCGGGGGACACGGTGGACAGCCGGCTTTTCGGGCTAGTACTCGAGCGGGGCGGGCAGTGGAAGTTCGTGAGCTACGCCAACAAGCTCGACTAGCTGGGGCTTGCGTGGGAATTCACCGCAGAGGCGCGGAGACGCTGAGGGCCGCAGAGGACCTGCGCTCGGTGCGGGGACCCCACCTCAAGGTGAGGACACTGAATTGACGGTGGCCTGAGAGCACGGTTGAGGTACGGCGCGACACCCCAACAGACACCCACCAGGACACAGCGGGCTCACCCTGCGGTGAGCCCACCATCCCCGAGCAGGTCCTCTGCGGCCCTCTGCGTCTCTGCGGTGAACTCCCACGCAAGTCCCAGCTAGTCGAGCTTGTTCGCGTAGCTCACGAACTTCCACTGCCCGCCCCGCTCGAGCACCAGCCCAAAGAGCCGACTGTCGACGGTGTCCCCCGGCGCCTGCACCAGCCGGACGACGCAGGGGCCGTAGACGGTGTTCTGGCCCTCGCGAGAGGCGCTGCCCTCGCAGCGGTGCCCGGCGTAGGGGACGGTCCGGCCGCCGAGGGCCTCGAGCAGCTTGGCCTGGCCGCGGCCGCCGCGCTCGCTGGTGAGCATCCAGAGCGTGGCCGGGTCCAGGTCGTACGGCGGCAGCGCCTGCTGGGTGGTGGGGTAGTAGAGCCACGCAAACTCGGCCCGGCTCAACACCAGGCGGTTGAGCGTGGCCGTGTCGCGCGTGGCGAGCGCGGCGAGCAGCGCCGTCACCAGGGAGTCCCGGCTCGGTGCTCCTCCCTGCAACGCCGCCGGCTCCGGGAGCCCGGCGCGGAACTCGGCGAGCTGGGTGGCGCGCGTGCTGTCGGGGGTGTAGGTGGAGGTGGGCGAGGCGGCGGCGGGCGCCGGGTCGGGCCGGTCGCACGCGGCCAGGAAGATCAGGCAGAGCAGCAGGAAGGAGCGCAGCATAGTGGTGGATTTCGCACGCGCGCCCGGCCCGGGGACTGTCCCCGGACCGGGCGCCATGCTGTTCAGGAACTCAGTTGATGTTGTACGCGGTCCAACCCTGCCACCACTTGGTGCCGTTCGGATCCGCGGCACCGCGGTACGTGGTGGTGGCGAAGCTGCCGCCGAAATAGCCGCTCACCTTGGCGGCCGGCACGGTGACCGCGCCCGTCGTGGCCGGGCTGCCGGCCTTGGGCGTCCAGTCGAGGCCCGCCGGGTTCAGGCTGATGCCGAGCAGGGTGTCGGCCGCCACGCTGCTGGCGAGGGCCGTGTGGCCGTTCACCTGCGCCGCGGGGATGTTCGTCACCTGGCCGAAGCCGGAGCCGGTGGTGTCGTAGTTGAAGCCGTTCTGGGTCAGGATGAGCCCGAGGAACTGGAGCGAGTCGGCCTGGACCATCAAGCTGTCGGTCCACGCGTCACGGACGTTGAGCGCGATGCCCTTCCAGCGCGCCAGGATGCCGTTGGCGAAGACGCCACCCGTGCCGCGGCGGAACGTACCGCCGTTCCCGTCGGCCGGGATGCCGGCCAGGTTGCCCGGGCCGATCATCGTGAAGTTGGCGAACACCGGGTTCGAGTACGGGGTGCTGGCGCCCGTGCTGCTCAGGGTGCAGCCCGAGGTGCCCGGGTCGCAGCCGTCGCCCTCGAAGCCGCGGGGGTCGGAGCTGAAGACGCCGCTGCCGGGACGCGGCACCAGCCGCTGGCTCTGGAACGCGATCAGGAACTGGTTCCGCCCCACGTAGCCCTCGGTCCAGTCGAAGTGGTCGTCGCCCGACTCGTAGGAGATCAGGTAGCGGCCGTCCACCGCGCCGCCCCAGAACTCGAAGGAGTCGTCGAGGCCGGCCATGGTCTGGATGTACTCGTAGGTGGTGCCGCGGCCCACCGCGTAGCTCGAGAGCGCGTTCAGCTCCTGGCCGGCGCCGTTCGAGATGTCGTAGCCCGCGAACTCGATGCGGACGTACTTGAGGGTGCCGCTGTTGTCGTTGTTGTCGTTGCCGCCGGCGTAGTTCTCGGCCACGCCAGCCGCGCCACCCTCGGTGTTGATCGTCGCGCCGGTGCGGTTGATGATGCCGTTGCCGATGATGATGAGCCCGCCCCAGTCGCCGGGCTTCCGGTTGCCGGCCGAGCGGGCCGAGGTGAAGACGATCGGCTCCGCCGAGGTGCCCTGCGCGTCGATCTGGGCGCCGCGGAGGATCCAGAGGGAGCTGCCCGCCACCGTGGTGTCGCCGATGATCTTGGTGCCGGCCTGGATGGTGAGCGTGGCGCCCGCCTGCACCTTCACGTAGCCGCTCAGGGTGTAGACGGTGTCCTTGTAGAGCGTGCGACTGGCCGCAATGTTGCCGGTCAGCGTCGCCGCCTTGAGGCCCGAGGTGAATCCGACGGCGGAGGAGAACGCGCTGGTATCGCTGCCGTTGGTGGCCGCCACGCGGTAGCTGTAGGCCACGCCGGCGGTCAGGCCCGCGTCATCGTAGGTCGGGTTGGCGATGGTGCCGCCGATCGCCGCGAAGACGCCCGGGTTGCTCGCGTCCGCGCGCTCGAGCACGTAGCCCGTGGCGCCGGTCGAGGCCGTCCAGGTGATGCGCGCCGAGGTGAGCGAGAGCTGCGCCACGGCCAGGCCGGCCGGGGTCGCCGGGGCGGACGGGCCGTTGCCGCCGCTCGAGTCGTCGCGTTGCTCGCGTCGGCGCGCTCGAGCACGTAGCCCGTGGCGCCGGTCGAGGCGGTCCAGGTGATGCGCGCCGAGGTCAGCGAGAGCTGCGCCACGGCCAGGCCGGTCGGGGTGGCCGGGGCGGACGGGCCGTTGCCGCCGCCATCGTCGCTGCCGCAGGCACCGATCGCCAGTGCGCCGGCCAGGGTGGCGACGGCAAGGAGCCGACGGGAGGGAGTCATCATCGTGTGCTGGTCCTCGTGAAAGTGGGGTCCTGAACGGAATCGTGACACGACCTGCATGCCCCTGAAATGAGCCGGGCCGTACCACGATTCCGCATTGCTTCGGTCACACTCTGGTCAACCGCCTCAGGGCCGCCACTGGAAGCTGGCGCCGAACACGCGGCCGCTGCGGTACTTGAGTCGGGTCACGCTGCCCTGGGTGAAGTTGTAGGGCGAGTCGAGCAGGTTCTTGGCGTCCACCTTGACCATGAGCGTCGAGAAGAGCGGCGCCTGCAGCGACAGGTCCAGCACCGCGCGCGCCTCCTCGTAGGTGTCCGGCAGCGGGTTCTGGCCCGCCTCGGAGATGCGGCGCCCCACCAGGTTGAAGAGCGCCGTGGCCGACCACCGCCCGCCCGCATCCAGCCAGCTCAGGCCCCCGTTCACCACGTAGCCCGCCTGGCCCACCATCGGCCGCTCGCTGCTGGTGAGGGCGGAGAGCGAATCGTTGCCCGGGGTGATCCGGCTCCGCATCAGGGTCACGTTGCTGAAGGCGGTGAAGCCGCGGAGGCCCTCGCCGAGCAGGCCCAGGTTCTTCCGGACCTCCACCTCGACGCCGTAGTTGTTGGCCTTGTCGGCGTTCACGAAGCCGAGCTCCGGCGCGCCCGTGGTGGCCACGATCACCCGCTCGATCGGGCTGTCGAACCGCTTGGCGAACACGCCGAGGGAGAGCACCTCGCCGCCGTTGGGATAGAACTCCCAGCGCGCGTCGAGGTTCTGGATCAGCGCGCGGTCGAGCGCCGGGTTGCCCCGGGTCACCAGCCCGCCCAGCACCTCGAACGAGGGCGCGCTCGACAGCTCCCGGTACTCCGGCCGCGACAGCGTCTGCGTGGCCGAGAGCCGGAGCGTCTGGTTGCCGGTGAGGCGGATGTTGAGCCCCAGTGCCGGCAGCACGTCGGTGTGGCGACGGTTCACCGGCGAGGTGGCGCCCTGCGTGGTGCGGGTCAGCAGGTCGAGCGACCAGTGCTCCACCCGCGCGCCCGCGATCACCTGGATCCGGTTGGCGAGCGGCACGTCGACCTGCACGAAGCCCGCGCTCACGGCGTCCTCGGCCGTGTAGCGCCCGCCGTTGGTGTTCGGCGACAGGAGCAGGCGGCCGGCCAGCGCGTTGGTGCGGCTGAACACGTCCTCCGGCCGCTGGCTCAGCTCGGTCGCGGAGAGGTCCAGGTTGCGGATGTCGTAGGCCCGGCTGTCGGCGTCGCGGTCGGTGGTGCGGTAGGCGCCCCCCACCTTCACGAACACCGGGTTGGTCATGGCGCCGAGGCCCAGGCGATAGCTGCCGGCCAGGTCGTAGTTGGTCTCGTTGATGTCGCTGAAGGTCCGCGTGGCCGACTGGCGGATGTCCGCCCACTGGAGCGGGGAGCCGTCGGCGGCGGTGGTGTAGATGAGGTCGCTGCGATCCGGCTCGTAGCGCCGGGTCTTCGCCGCGTTGGCGCGCCACTCGACGAAGTGCCGCTCGCCGAGCTGGTGCTCGCCGGCAACCTGGTGGGAGCGCACCGAGCGCTCGGTAAAGGTCAGGCGCGTGATGTCGAGCTGGCCCAGCTGCGAGAACTCCTCGTTGACGCCGCCGAGCGTCACCGCCTCGTTGTCCGCGGTCCGGCTGTAGGTGTTGTTGAACTGGAGCCGGGTGCCGGTGCCGATGCGGGTGCTCAGGTTCACCAGCCCACCCCAGAGGATGCTGGCGCGCGTGGTGCTGCCCCGGTACTGGTTGATGGCGCCGCCCGTGGTGGCCAGGGCGCGCTGCTCGTCCTCGCGCACTTCCTGGCTGTAGCCGTAGTTGAAGGAGCCGAGGTAGCCGATCCGCTGCCCGAACACCGGATCCTCGCCACCGAGCGACATGCCGAAGCTGCCGTTGGGCGAGCCGGTGCCCCGCTTGGCCGACCACACGTCGCGCAGCGACGCGAGGTAGCCGTTCACGTCCGCCTGGGTGGAGCCGCTGAAGTCGCCGGCCGCGGCCAGCGCGCTCGGCAACTGGCGCGCACTGCCCGCAAAGCCCAGCCACTCGCCGCCCTCGGTCGGCGCCTTGGCCACGCTCTGCCCGGTGGCGGCCGAGTTGAAGCCGGCGCCGGTGCTGAGGGTGATGACGCGCTGCGCCGGGAACTCGCGGGTGCGGAGGTTCACCACCGCGCCGCTGAAGTCGCCCGGCTGGTCGGGGGTGAAGGTCTTGGAGGTGGTGATCCCCTCGAGGATGCCGGCGGGGAAGATGTCGAGCGGCACCACCTTCTTCTCCGGCTCCGGGCTCGGCACCCGGGCGCCGTTGAGCTCGGTGGTGGTGTAGCGCTCGCCGAGGCCGCGGACGAAGACGTACTTGCCATCCTGGACGGTCACGCCGCTCACGCGCTGCACCGCCTGGCCCGCGTCACTGTCGGGGCTCTTGGCGATCTGCTCGCGGGTCACCCCGCTCACCACGTTGGGCGCGTAGCGCTGCTCCTCGAGCGCCCGGTTGACGCTGCCCTGCTCGGCCTGCGCCGCCACGGTGAGCTCCTCGAGCTCCACCACCTGGGTGGCGAGCCCGATGTCCTGCGTCGCGGTCCCACCGGCCGCCACCACCACGCCGCTCACCAGCTTGGGCTGGTAGCCGATGTAGCGCACCCGGAGTCCCACCGTCCCTGCCGGCACGTTGGCCAGCGTGTACCGGCCGTCGAGTCCCGATTCCGCGGTGGCCGTCCCGCCCACCACCGAGACCACGGCGCCGGAGATCGGGGTGCCCTTGTCGGCGTCCACGATCTTGCCGACCACCTTGCCCATCGGCGCCTGGGCCGAGAGGCCGCTGATCATCGCACAGAGAAGGAGAAGAACCGAGACCACCCAGGAACGCTGCCGCATGGCTGCTCGCTGCTGTGAGGGTGCGGGCCACCGCCCGCGCGACCACGGTGAACACCCGTGGAGGGAACGGCCCGAACCTCACCGCGGCCAGTATCGGCCAACCCACTCTCCTGCAACAAAGGCGTCACGGAAACCGGCCGGTCGCGGCTGGGCGGGCGGATTGCCCGGCCTGTGTCACGGCTGGGTCACGGCGAACGGCCCGCTCCCGTCCCCCGGGCTCCCTGCCTACTGTTCGGCGTGCGCGCCCTCGCTCCCCTCGTGGCCTCCCTGCTGGCCCCGGCGGCCCCGCCACCGGCCGATACGCTGCTGCTGCAGGCCGTCCGCTACGTCACGGAGGCGGCGCGGCAGCACCAGCGCGAGGAGGGCACGCCCGGGATGGCGCTCGCGCTCGTCACCCGTGACACGGTCGTCGCGTACATTGCGTTAGGCGTGACCGAACTGGGCGGGGCGGGCCGTCCCGTCACCGACACCACCCGCTTCCAGGCGGGCTCGCTCTCCAAGGCCTTCACCGCGGCCGCCCTCCTCCAGCTGCAGGAGGAAGGCCTGGTGGACCTCCAGCGCCCGGTGGCCACCTACCTGCCGTGGTTCCGGGTCCGGGCGCCGGGCAGTCCGGTCACGCTCCATCATCTCCTCACCCACACCGCCGGCCTCCCGCGGGACCGGAGCGACCTCCCCTCGTCCCCCTACACGGCGCTGGCGCTCCGCGACCGGGACCTGGCCCGGCCCGCCGGGACGCGATTCACCTACTCAAACATCGGCTACCAGCTGCTGAGCCTCGTCATCGAGGAGGTCGAGGGGCGCCCCTTTGCCGACGCCATTCGCGCCCGGGTGCTCGAGCCCCTGGGCCTCACCCGGACGGCGCCGAGCGTCACCCAGGAGGGCCGCCGGGCCGCGGCCACCGGCTACCAGTACCTCTTCGATGACCGCCCTCCGCTGCCCGGGGCGGCGCTGGTCCCCGCCCCCTGGAACGAGAACAGCGGCGGCGACGCCAACATCGTCACCACCGCGCGCGACCTCGCCACCTTCCTCCGCATGCTGCTGGGCCAGGGGATCGTGGACGGCCGGCGCGTGCTGCAGCCCCGCAGCTTCGCCCGCATGGTCCAGCGCACCGTGCCGGCCCCCGAACTCGGCCACGACGCCTTCTACGGGTACGGCGTGGTTCTCGGCACCCTCGAGGGCGACCCGATCCTCTGGCATTCCGGCGGCATGCCCGGCTTCCGCGCCATGCTGGCCGGGGACCTGGACGAAGGGCTCGGCGTGGTGATCCTCATGAACGGCCCCGGCAACCCGCGTCGCCTTGGCGAGTACGCGCTGCGCGCCCTCATCGCCGCGCGGCGCGGCCACGCGCCGCCGCCGGTGGAGGAGAGCGCGCCGCCTGCGGTGATTCCCGAGGCCGCCACCTACGCCGGCGAGTTCCGCGACTCGGGCGGCGCCGGGGCCCGCCTCCTCGCCGCCGGCGACAGCCTCTGGCTTGAAGCCGACGGGCTCCGCGCCCCGCTTTACCGCGATGGACGGGCCACCTTCGTGACGCCGCACCCGGCCTTCCAGCTCTTCCCGCTGCACGTGGTGCGGGAAGGCGGCGAGGCCACGGAGTTCTGGAGCGGTGGCCGCTGGTTCACCAGCCCCGCCTATCGCGGGCCGCGCCGGTTCGACGCGCCGGCCGCGTGGTCCGACTACGTGGGCCACTACCGCGCCCAGGTGCCCTACGACAGCAACTACCGGGTGGTGCTGCGAAAGGGACGGCTCTACCTGGTGTCGCCGGAGGGCATCGAGGAGGGGCTGCTGCCGCTCGGTGGCGGGGAGTTCCGGGTGGGGGACGACCCGCAGGCCGTGGAGCGGGTGCGCTTTGCGGACGTGGTGAGCGGGCGGGCGCTCCGCATGAACCTGTCGGGCACCGAGTACTACCGGGCCACCACGCCCTAGGCGTCGAGCAGGTCGCCCACCACGCTGATCAGGTCGCGGGGGAGGAAGGGGCGGGGGAGCGTGGCGGCGCCCCGCGCGCGGCAGCGCTCCGCCAGCGCCGCGTCGGCGGTGGCCACCACCAGGCGCGTCCCGTCCGGCACCTGCGCCTGCTCGCTCAGCAGCTGGCGGCCGTCGGCGGAGAGGCCGCCGTCCACGATCACCAGGCGCCACCGCCGCTCGGCCAGGCGCCGGGCGCCGTCCGCCGCGCTCGCGGCCCGCTCCACCGCGATGCCGGCCGGCTCGAGCAGCGCCCGCACCACCAGCTCGATGCCCGGGTCGTCGTCCACCAGCAGCGCGGAGCGCTCCGCCGCCGGGGCGGCAGCGGCCTCCCCCTCCGGCAGGTCCGTCGCGATCGGGATGGAGAACCAGAACTCCGCGCCCCGTCCCGGCGCCGGCGCGTACGCCAGCCGCCCGCCGTGCGCCTCCACAATCCGATAGCTGAGCGAGAGGCCGAGCCCCGTGCCCTCGCCCGGCTCCTTGGTGGTGAAGAAGGGGGTGAAGAGCTCGCGCTCGTGCGCGGGGGACACGCCCTTGCCCGTGTCGCGCACGCGGACCACGGCCATGGCGCCGTCGCGCGCGGTGGTGAGGGTGATCTCGCGGGGCAGCTCGGGCGGCTGGTCGCGGACGGCGTGGATGGCGTTGGTGACCAGGTTCACCACCACCTGCTGCAGTTCGTCCCGGCTGCCGCGCACCGGCAGCGGCCCGGCGGCGCGCTGCTCCAGCAGCCGGATGCCACGCATCTCGAGCTCGTAGGCCACCACCAGCGCGGTGCGCTCCACCACGTCGTTCAGGTCCACCACGGCGTCGGCGGCCGTGCCCCGCCGCGCGAACGTCAGCAGGTTCCGCACGATCCGGCCCGCCCGCTCCGCCTGCTCGTTGATCACGCGGAGGTGCTCGCGGTCGGCGCCCAGCCCCGGGCGCTCCTGCAGGAACTCCGACAGCCCTGCAATCGAGGTGAGCGGGTTGTTGAGCTCGTGCGCCACCCCTGAGACCAGCTGGCCCACCGCCGCCAGCTTCTCCGACTGGATCAGCTGCGCCTCGAGGGCGCGCTGCTCCGTCACGTCCGCCACCAGCACTACGAGCGCCGCCTCGTACGTGGGTTCGGCGAGCGGCGCGGCGGTGAGCCTGAGCAGGCGCCCGGTCGGCGCGCTCTGCACGGTGAGCGGGGCCGGGTGGGCCTTCGCCTCGGCCGCGGACAACAGCCAGGTGTCGGGGCTGCTGCCCACCACCTCTTCCCAGAACGGACGCCCCATGAGCGCCGGCGCCGGCATGTTGAGGAGCCGCGCCAGCGCCCGGTTCCCGCGCGCGATGCGGCCCTGCTTGTCCAGCACCGCGATCCCCTCCGTGAGCGCGTTGAACGCCGTCTCCCACTCCTCCTTGGCCTGCCGCACCATCTCGAAGAGGCGGCTGTTGGCCAGGATCACCGCCACCTGGGTGGAGACGGTGGAGAGAAGCCAGAGATCCTCGGCGCTGAAGCCGCCGTCGCGGCGGTTGGCCACGGCCAGCACGCCCATGGCCAAGCCGTGCGCGCGGAGCGGGACCGCCGCGGCGCTCTCCGCCGTGAAGCCCGGCAGCAGCATCACCGGTTCGGCGTCGGTGCGGCGGCCCACCTCGATCCGCTCCGTGGCCAGGGCCCGTACCACCAGTGCCTCAGCCACGTCCTCGACGTTGCGCCCCGCAAAGCCGGCGAGCGCCCCCTCGGCCGCGGCCACGCGGAGCCGGCCGTCGCCCTCGTCCACCAGCGCCAGGGCGGCGCCCTCGGCGTTGAGGAAGCGCATCACGTAGCGCGCCACCCGCTCGGCGATCCGCTCGCTGGCCAGGGAGTCCGCCAGGATGTAGGAGAGTTCCTGGAGGGAGAAGATCTCGTTGATCCGCCGGTCGAGTTGTCGCGCCAGCTCGGCCCGCTCCGCCTCGAGGCGCCGGGTGGCGGCGGCCTGGTCCACCAGCTCGCGCGCCAGGAAGAGCAGCGTCACCGCCACCCCCACCAGCGCGTACACCCCCGCCAGCGGCACCAGCACCAGCCCCAGCAGCCCGCCTGCCAGCAGCGATCCCCGCCGCTGCCCACGCCCGAGCCACCCGGCGCCGACCAGCCCGGCGCCCAGGAGCAGCAGGCCCGCCACCCCGATGGGTTGGTGGGCCGCGCTCGCCCGGAACAGCCCGCCCACCACCAGCCAGGCGAAGCCGGGGAAGAGCCGGAGGATCAGGTCAGCGACCGCCATGCCGGGCCACGCCAATGGAGGATGCACATGAGATGCAGGAGTCTCTCGGGACGAGCAGCCCGATCCAAGGAACGGCTGGAGACCTCGGCAGGAACGGCCGGGCGCGCGTTGGCCGCCCCGATGACCGACGCCCGGACTGCAAGGCAGCCCGGGCGTCGGTATCACTCCTGGGGGGGGGCCAGGTCAGGGCCGGGTCAGGGCCGCGTGGCCACCGTGTCCCGCGCCCGCTCCCGCTCCGTCTGCCAGCGCGCCAGCACCCGCGAGCGCTCCCGGTCGATCCGCTGCAGCGCCTGCTCCCACCCGCCCGAGGTCACCCCGTTGTAGCTGATGGCGAACGCCTCGAACACCGGCACCGGCTGCGAGTACAGGTAGATGGCCGACGCCTGCTGCCGCGTGCCGAGCTGGCGGCCGCTGAAGTTGGCGTTGATGGGGAGGATGGCCGCCGGCCGCTCCAGCTGCCCGCGCCACAGGAGCGACAGGTTCTCCGGCTCGAACCGCGCATCCCGCTGCCGGGCAAAGAACGAGACCAGCATGAGTCCCGGCGCGGAGATCCCCTCCGCGGCGGCCGCGGAGTCGATGGCCGCCCGGCGCTCGTCCACCAGGCCGCGCAGCGTGCGGTAGGCGTCCGGCGCCAGCAGGCGGAGCAGCCGCTCGTCGAGCGGGGCTACGCGGATCTCGAGGTCCTGCGCGCCGAAGCGCACCGTGAGCTGGTCCTGGTTCAGCGCGCCGTAGCCCACCGGCGGGAGGTCCCCCGCCGCGATGGCGTCCTGCGCCGCGAGCGGGGCGCCCGCCAGCATCACTCCCAGGGCCGCGAGGCCCCACCAGCGCTGCGATGGCATGCTCACTCCTTTGGGCTCTCCAGGGCCAGCAGGGTCTCGGCCAGCTCGGCCAGGCCCTCGCCCGTGGTGCTGCTGGTGGGCTGGACCTGCTCCTCCGGGAACCCCAGCAGGAGGCTCAGTTCCCGGAGTCGCTTCTTCCGCTGCCCGAAGGGCAGCTTGTCCGCCTTGGTGATGGCCACGAGGGCCGGCACGCCGCTCGCCGCGAGCAGTTCACCGTGCTCCTGGTCCTCGGCGCTCGGGTCGTGCCGGATGTCGAGCAGCCACAGCACGCCCGAGAGACTCTTCCGCTTTTCCAGCACGCCCTTCACCAGCTTCTGGTACCGCGCCCGCTCGGACTTGGGCACCTTGGCGAAGCCGTAGCCGGGCAGGTCCAGCAGGTAGAGCGTGGGCAGCCGGAACACGTTGATCTGTCCGGTGCGCCCCGGCGTGTTGCTCACCTTGGCCAGCTTCCGCCCGAAGAGCGCGTTGAGCAGCGACGACTTTCCCACGTTGCTCCGCCCGATGAGCGCCACCTCGGGCAGCCGGGGCTCGAGCCGCACCGTGGCATCGGGAAAGCTGCCCGGAAAGACGATCGGCAGCGCCGCGAACGGCGCGTCGCTCTCCTTGGCCGGGGGGTACGTCGGGGGCCCATGACTCATGCCGGAAAATAGCGAGGGGCGGCCTTCCGCGTCGGAAAGCCGCCCCGTCCCGCCCCGCCCGGTGCCTCCTCAGGCCTCGCGCTTCTGCCGGGCCCGTTCCGTGACCACCAGGGGCTGCTGCCCGTCGGTGACGCACTCCTTGGTGATCACCACCTCGCGCACGTCGTCGCGGGCGGGGAGGTCGAACATGATGTCGGTCATCATGCTCTCGAGGATGGCGCGGAGGCCGCGGGCGCCCGTGCCGCGCTTGAGCGCCTTCTGCGCCACCGCGCGGAGCGCCTCGGGATCGAAGGTGAGCCCCACGCTCTCCATCTCGAACAGCTTCTTGTACTGCTTGCTGAGCGCGTTCTTGGGCTCGACGAGGATCTTCATCAGCGCCTCCTCGTCCAGCGCCTCCAGCGCCACCGTCACCGGCAGGCGGCCCACCAGCTCGGGGATGAGCCCGAAGCGCAGCAGGTCGTCCGGCTCCACCTCGGCGAAGGGGTTCTTCTTGTCGAAGGTGGCCCCCTTGGCCGTGGTCTCCTTGGAGAACCCGATCTGCTGCCGCCCGGTGCGGGCCTGGATGATCTTCTCCAGCCCGTCGAACGCGCCGCCGCAGATGAACAGGATGTCCTTGGTGTTGATCTGGATGTACTCCTGCTGCGGGTGCTTCCGGCCGCCCTGCGGCGGGACGGAGGCCACGGTGCCCTCGAGGATCTTGAGCAGCGCCTGCTGCACGCCCTCGCCCGAGACGTCGCGGGTGATGGACGGGTTCTCCGACTTCCGCGCGATCTTGTCGATCTCGTCGATGTAGACGATGCCCCGCTCGCACTCGGCGACGTTGAACTCGCCGGCCTGCAGCAGCCGCACCAGGATGTTCTCCACGTCCTCGCCGACGTAGCCCGCCTCGGTGAGCGTGGTGGCATCGGCAATGGTGAAGGGCACGTCGAGAATGCGGGCCAGCGTCTGCGCCAGCAGCGTCTTGCCCACGCCCGTGGGGCCGATGAGCAGGATGTTCGACTTGTCGAGCTCGACCTCGCCATCGCGCGCCGAGCCGGCGTTGATGCGCTTGTAGTGGTTGTAGACGGCCACCGCCAGGGTGCGCTTGGCGCGCTCCTGGCCGATCACGTACTGGTCGAGGACCGTCTTGATCTCGTTCGGGGTGGGGACCTGCGTGATGGTATCCGCAACCTCGCGCTCCTCATCCTCCGCCAGGATCTCGTTGCAGAGGGTGATGCACTCGTTGCAGATGTAGACCGACGGCCCGGAAATGAATTTCCGGACGGAATCCTTCGACTTCCCGCAGAACGAACAGCGGAGGTGCTTGTCGTTGGACATGTCGGCCGGCCCATCCTCGGAAGTAGTAGGGGGAGCGACAGGAAACCTGTCCCTCCCCCCGGGGAGCGTCAAGAGCCGGTTACTTGGCCACCGGCTGGATCTCGGTCCGCTTGGTGATCACGTTGTCGATCAGGCCGTAGTCCCGCGCTTCCTCGGCCGACATGAACCGGTCGCGGTCCATGTCCCGCTCGATGGTCTCGATGGGCTGGCCGGTGTGCTGGCTGTAGAGCCCGTTGAGCTTGGAGCGGAGGTAGAGGATCTCGCGGGCCTGGATCTCGATGTCGGCCGCGGTGCCCTGCGCGCCGCCCGAGGGCTGGTGGATCATGATCCGCGAGTGGGGCAGGGCGCTCCGCTTGCCCTTCCCGCCCGCCGCCAGCAGGAACGACCCCATCGAGGCCGCCATGCCCATGCAGATCGTGTTCACCGGCGCCTTCAGGTACTGCATCGTGTCGTAGATGGCCAGCCCGCTCGACACCACCCCGCCCGGCGAGTTGATGTAGAGGTAGATGTCCCGCTCGGGGTTGTCCGCCTCGAGGAACAGGAGCTGCGCGATGATGATGTTCGCCACATCATCGTTGATCGGCGCGCCGAGGAAGACGATGCGGTCCATCAGCAGGCGGCTGAAGATGTCGTACGACCGCTCGCCGCGGCTCGACCGCTCGATGACGTAGGGAGGATACAGGGAGGCCATGGGGGGCACGCTCAGGCGTCGACCACGGTGGAATGCGAGAGGAGCCAGGCAAACGCCTTCTCCTCGGTGAGTGACCGCTCCAGGTCCCGCAGGCGGCCGGCCTTCTCGAACTCGGCGTACAGCTGGCCCGGCGGCAGGTTCCGCGCCGCCGCCAGCGTGGCGATCCGCTCGTCGATCTCCTTCTCGGTGGCGGCCAGCTTCTCGGCCTCCACCAGCGTGTCCAGCACCAGCTCCCGGCGCACCTGCTGCTCGGCCATGGGCCGGAACTCCGCCGAGAACGGCTCGAACTGCTCGGCCGGGATCTGGTACGCCTGCATGTAGCCCTTGATCAGCCGGTTTACCAGCGACGGCGGCGTCGGCACCTCGTTGGCGGCGTAGATCTGCTGCAGCAGCTCCTGCCGCACGTTGGCATCGGCCTGGGCCTTGGCCTCGCCCTCGAGGTCGGCCCGGAGGGCCTGCCGCAGGGCGTCGAGCGTCTCGAAGTCGCCCACCTCGCGCGCGAAGGCGTCGTCGACGGCCGGCAGCTCCTGGCGCTTCACCTCGTGCAGCGCGATCCGGACCTTCCGGGTCTGGCCACGGCGGGCCTCGTCCGGGAAGTCGTCGGGGAAGCGCACGTCGGTGTCCACCGACTGGCCGGGGACGAGCGTCATCACCCGTTCCTCGACGTCCGGAATGGCCCGGCCCTCACCGAGGACCATGGTGTAGGGCTGCGCGCTGCCCGGCTCGGCGTTCTCCCCCTCGAAGGGGGCCACCTCGAGGCGGACCATCTGCCCCGGCGCGGGCTTCTGCCCCTCCACCGGGATCCAGTTGGCCTTCCGCTCGGCCAGGTCGCGGAGCTTCTCCTCCACGTCCTCGGCGGTCACCGGCTTGACGGTGCGCTGGACGGTGAAGCCCGTGGCCTTCTGCAGCTTCACGTCGGGGCGCACCTCGACGTGGAACTCGAACTCGAGCGCCTGCCCATCCTCGAACTTGAGGTCATGGATGTGCGGCTCGGCGATGGGCTTGAGGGCCTCGGCCGACAGGGCCTGGTCCCAGCTCTCGCGGATCAGCTCCTCGAGCACCGTCTGGCGGATCTGCTCACCGAAGCGGCGGCGGACGACGGCTTCCGGGGCCTTGCCCGGCCGGAAGCCGGGAAGACGGGCCCGCTGGGAGAAGTAGCGCAGCGCCTTGTGCTCCGCGGCCCGCACCCGGTCCACCGGGACGGTCACCTGGAGGCTCTTGGAGCCCGCATCTTCCTTTGTCTTGACGATTGAGATGTCCGGCATGGGCGGCAATCTACCCATGGCCCATCCCGGGGGTCAAATGAAGGCTTCCTCCTGCCGATAGTTGGGCTGACGAGGTGGGCAGGGCCCGTCCGGCGGTCGAATCCGCGACCCGGAGCACTCGGGCAACTCCTTGCCCTGAAAGGGCTTGTGGCAACAGTCCTGGTGGTGGACGACGAACCCTCCATGCGGAAGGCGCTCCGCGCCTTCTTCGAGCGCGCGGGCTTCTCGGTGCTCGAGGCCGACTCGAGCGCGGCCGCCAAGCGCATCTTCGCCGAAGGCCCCGGGGCCGACGCGGTGGTCTGCGACGTCCTGATGCCCGGCGAGACCGGCATCGCCTTCTACGACGCCCTGCTGGAGACCTCCCCCAGGCTCGCCGACCGGGTGGTGTTCCTCACCGGCGCCGCGGGCGACCCGCGGGTCCACGCCCCCATCGAGCAGCGCGGCGTCCCGCTCATCTCCAAGATCGACGACCTTCGCCTCGTGGTGGACGCCGTCCGCCTCTCCCTGCTCAAGCGGCCGTCCATGGTCGGGAAGGTGCCGGGATAGGCCGGCCGGTCGCCGGGGCGCTTCTCACCGCAGAGGCGCGCCGGACGGTGGGGGACGGCAACTGCGAAACCACAGAGGCACAGAGGGCACAGAGGGCACGGAGAGATCGAGCCCGGATCGGCGCGTTGCCGACCCGGGCTCTCCTTTTTTTGGGGGTGGGGCTCCGCGATGCGTCGGGAGCGTTGCTGAACTCGAACCCACACCCACACCAACATCGAGAGCTCACCGCGAGGTGAGCTCTCCATCGCCGGGCAGTTCTCTGTGACCTCCGTGTCCTCTGTGCCTCTGTGGATTCCCCCGCCGGAACCCACCTCAACGCAACGTTTCCCTCTCCGAGCGCCGTTCCTCGGCAGTCCGCCATACCGACAGGATGCACCCGTCGCCAGGATCGAAGCCTAGGGAATCACGATCAGCCCCGTGAGCCCCCCGAATTCGTCCGCCACTGTCGGG
>JBGAOL010000041.1:0-16006 GCA_044221825.1 Gemmatimonadales bacterium | reverse complement strand
CCCGGGTTGGCCCCGCTCTGGCCAATGCCGCTCAGGAACACGGTGTCGGCGCTGAAGCCGATGGTGGGCGCCGGCACCACCCGCACCACGCTGCTGCCCACTGCCTGGCCGACCTGCGCCGTGACCATCGTCATGCCGAAGCTGAGGCCCGTCACCACGCCGTCCTCGTCCACGGCCGCCACCGACGGGTCGCCGCTCACCCACGCGATGGCCTTGCCGGGGATGAACGAGCCCTTCTCGTCGATGGGGAAGGCCTTGAGGGTGTCGCTCTGGCCCAGCACCACTACCAGCGTGTCCGGGTCCATCCGGACCGAGGTGACCGCGCCGGGGCCGATCTCGGAGGTGTCGGAGCAGGCCGCCACGGCCAGGGTGACCGCAAGAAGACCGGGAAGGGCGTACCGCGTGCGACGGGGCGCGTCCAACCGCATGGCTGCTCCGGGGCTGGCCGGCTGGCCGGGCCGGGGGAATCCCGACTCGGCCGACCGGTGCTTGTTCTTTTTTAGTGCGTGGTGGGCGCCGGGGGGACGCCCAAGAGGAGATGAAGAAACTTAGAAGGCGCCCCCGGAGTGGAGCAATAGCAGCCTGACTGGAGGGGCTACCGGTCCATGTTGGCCTCGACCGCCTTGGCGATCGAGTCGGCCCGGAGGGCCAGGGTGGTGTCGCCGGCGGCCAGGAGGGAGGGGGTCATGGTGCCGTACACCACGCTGTAGAGCCCGAGGATGCTCTGCGAGGGGCGATCCACCCAGCCGCGGGGCCGCTTCACGGTGGCGGCGGGGTAGTTATAGGTGCCGAAGAGGAGCTTCTTGGTCATCGGCAGGTCCACGTAGGCCATGCTGCGGTTGAGCACGATGGGGTCGGTGTCCGCAGGCTTGGCCGGCAGCGGCCGGGTGTGCAGGCGCCGGACCAGGCCTTCCATGGTGAGGAACGGCGTCAGGTTGAACATCTGGTCGGGGTAGCCGCCCGCGCTCCAGGCAAAGTAGATCGGCCGCTTGCCGATGTTGTCCCGGATCAGGAACACCGAGATGAGATCCGAGAGCAACAGCGTATCCCGCCCGAAGGCGATCTGCAGCGAGTCGAACTTGATCCCCTGGTTGGGCGGCAGGATCTGCGCCTCGGGCAGCTCGTCGATCTGCTGCTCGGTGAGCGGCAGGATGGGCGCCGTGGGCGGCTGCTCGCCGGAGTGGTCCTTCCAGATGGCGGCGGCCTTGGTGGCATCGAACAGCGGCTCCTTGCGCCGGGCCAGCTGCTTGAGGTGCCACCGGGTGTTCATCAGCGACAGGTTGGCGATCGTCACGTCCTGGCGGACGTGCTCCACTTCCTGGGCGTACCAGAGCGGGAAGGTATCGTTGTCGCCCGCGGTGATGAGGATGCCGTAGGGGGCCACCGACTCGAGCATGTCCACCGCGAAGTCGCGCGCCAGGGTCTCGTTGGCGCGGCTCGCGGTGGTGTGGTTGCCGAAGATGGGGATGAGCACCAGGCCAAGGACCGGGGCGCCGGCGAGGGCCCCGGCCGGGGTGGCCAGGCTCCGCCGGGTGAGGTCCGCCATGGCCTGCATCAGGGCCCCGATCCCCACCGCCACCCAGAGCCCGAAGCAGGAGAACGAGACCACGAAGAAGTAGTCGCGCTCGCGCACCTCGCGCGGCACGGGGCCGAGCGCGGGGTTGGTGGCGTAGGAGAAGCCGTACTTGAAGTTCAGGTAGAAGATGAGCGCCAGCGTCAGCGTGCCCATCAGCGTCAGTGAGGCCCAGAAGGCGCGGCGGTCCTTGACCCAGAGCGCCGCGGCGCCCGAGAGCCCGAGGGCGGTGAAGAGCAGGGTGGCCACGCGGGCCAGCGCCGGGCTCCAGTCGCGCGCAAACTGCCAGTTGAAGTACTGCAGGTAGTTGCCGAGCTGGCTCGGGAAGTCGGCCTGGCGCATGAGCACCGACGGCTTGCCGTACTGGGCGCGGTTCAGCACCTCCATGAGCGCGGCCCAGGTGGTCGGCTCGCCCTCGTTGATGGGCGGGAACTGCGCGGCGCGGAGCGGCAGGAACAGGTAGTTGATCGAGATGCCGACCACCACGGCGAGGATCGACAGCCAGAGCATGGGCCGGCGGAACTCGCCCGCGTCGCGCAGGGCCGTGTAGCCCGCCACGGCCACCACCAGGAACAGCACCACGCCCTTGTCGGCCGGGCTGCCGTCCACGAGGGCCGTCCACTTGCCCGAGACCGCGAGCGCCGTGAAGAGGCCGAGCCACAACACCCACGGCTTGAGCAGCGTCCGCGGGTCGGTGAGCAGCACGTACATGGCCACGGCCGGGCCGGCCAGCACGCCCATCATGTGGTTGGTGGAGCTCAGCGTAATGACGTACGCAATGAGCACCAGCCAGCGGTCCTTGTGCGCCCCCGGCTCGTCATCGGCCCAGTGGACGCCCAGCCAGAGCACCAGCGCCGTCGAGAGCATCGAGACGGTGTAGACCTTCTCGTTGACCGTGGACTGGTTCCACACCGTCCAGGCCAGCGCGCCCACCAGCACCCCCGCAAACGCCGCCGCGAGCCGGGCCCAGCGCACCGTCACCACGTTCCGCATCCAGCGGTCGGCCACCAGGAAGAGGAGCCCGGCGCAGGCGGCACTGGTGGCCGCCGCAAAGAGATTGATGCGCACCGCATAGAGCCCGAGCGGGAGCGCGCCCCAGACGTGCGCCAGCATGGTGAAGAACGGGTTCCCGGGCGGGTGCGGGATCCCCAGCACGTAGGCCGCGGCGATGTACTCGGAGGTGTCCCAGAAGGCCGTCGTCGAGGCCAGCGTGGCCACGTAGATGCCGAAGACGGCCAGGCCGCAGAGGACGGCAAAGAGGTACGGGGGCGGCTCGCGCCGCTCGGGGCTCGTGGTCATGGGTCCTGGGGCTTCGGGCCTAGTGCCGGAACTGCCGCATGCCGGTGAGCACCATCGCGATGCCATGCTTGTCGGCGGCGGCGATCACGTCCGCGTCGCGCACCGAGCCGCCCGGCTGGATGATGGCGGTGATCCCGGCGGCGGCGGCTTCCTCGACGCCGTCCGGGAAGGGGAAGAAGGCGTCCGAGGCCAGCACGGCGCCCTTGGTTTCGTGCTGCTGCTGGCGGGCCTTGTGGACCGCCATGAACGAGCTGTCCACCCGGCTCATCTGCCCCGCGCCGATGCCGATGGTCTGCTCCCCCTTGGCCAGGAGCACGGCGTTGGACTTGACCGCCGCCACCGCGCACCAGGCAAAGCGCAGGTCCACCATCTCCTGCTCGGTGGGCTTCCGCTGGGTGGGGATGCTCCACTCGTGGTCGTTGAGCCGGGGCACGAAGCGGTCTTGCACCAGCATGCCGCCCCGCACCCGCTTGAAGTCGAGCCCGCCCGGGCCGCGGTAGACCGGCAGCTCCACCACCCGGAGGTTCTTCTTGGCCGCCAGCACCGCGAGCGCCTCGTCGGTGAACGTCGGCGCCACGATCACCTCGAGGAACAGCTCCTTCATCCCCTCGGCCGCGGCCTTGTCCACCACGGTGTTGTACGCCACCACGCCGCCGAAGGCCGACAGTGGGTCGCAGGAGAGCGCCTTGCGCCACGCCTCGCTCACCGCGCCCGCCACCGCCACGCCGCAGGGGGTGTTGTGCTTGATGATGGCACACGCCGGCACGTTCTGCCACAGCGACGCCGTCCACATGGCGGCGTCGAGGTCCAGGATGTTGTTGAAGGAGAGCTCCTTGCCCTGGCGCTGCTTGAGGTCCCGGAGGCCGCGCGGCTCCTCGTCCACGTAGAGGCTGGCGCGCTGGTTGGGGTTCTCCCCGTAGCGGAGCTCCATCAGCCGCTCGAACGAGAACCCGAGCCGGCTCGGCAGTCCGTCCTCGTGTGGCGTGAGGTAGCGCGCGATGGCCCCGTCGTAATCCGCGGTGTGGCTGAACACCTTGGCCGCGAAGGCCCGGCGGCATTCGGCATCGACACCGCCCTTCCGCAGCATCTCGATGACCCGCGGGTAGTCCATCGGGTCCACCACCACCACCACCGAGTCGTGGTTCTTGGCCGCGGAGCGGAGCATCGCGGGGCCGCCCACGTCGATGTTCTCGATGGCGTCCTCGAAGGACACGTCGGGCTTGGCGACGGTCTCGCGGAACGGGTAGAGGTTGACCGCCAGCAGGTCGATGGGCGGGATCTTCCAGTTGCCGAGCGTGGCCATGTGCTCCGGCATGTCGCGCCGGGCCAGGAGGCCGGCGTGGATCATCGGGTGCAGGGTCTTCACCCGCCCGTCGAGCACCTCGGGGAAGCCGGTCACCGACTCCACCGACAGCACCGGCACCCCGCCGGCGCGCAGCGCATTGAAGGTCCCGCCCGTGGAGATGATCTCCCAGCCCAGGTCCACCAGCGACTGGGCGAAGGCCACGATCCCCCGCTTGTCACTCACTGAAATCAACGCGCGCGGCACAGTCAGGTCCTCAATGGGAAGAGAAGCTCAGGGGAGCGGGCAGGGGCACCGGCCGCCCAGCTGCCGCCGCCGCCAGCACCACGGCCGGCAGCAGGCGGTGCTCGGCGCCCAGCACCCGGGCGGCGAGCGTGGCGGCGGTGTCGCCGGGCAGCACGGGGACGCGGGCCTGGCCGAGGATCTCGCCCCGGTCGTACTCCTCGTCCACGAGATGCACGGTGGCCCCCGAGAAGGGAACACCGCTCCGGACCACGGCTTCGTGCACGTGGTGCCCGTACATGCCGGGCCCACCGAAGTCGGGGAGGAGAGCGGGATGGATGTTCAGGATGCGTCCGCGGTAGGCCGAGATGACCCCGGCCGGCACCAGCTTGAGGTAGCCTGCCAGGACCACGAGGTCCACCTGATGGCGGGCGAGCCGCTCGAGCCACTCGGCGGCGTCACGAAAATTCCCGAAGGCTTCGGCGGGGATCCCGCGCTCGCGGGCCCGGTCCAGGGCGGGGGCATCGGCCTTGTTGCTGAGGACCAGCACCACCTCGGCCTCGGCGGAGCCCGTCAGCGCCTCGAGCAGGGCAACCAGGTTGCTCCCCCGGCCGGAGACGCAGACGGCAAGCCGCATTGGCATGGCGCAAGAACTTAAGGCCCTTTGGGGCCGCATTGAAGGGGCCGGAGGCCCCGGGATCGGGGGAGGCGGCGATTCCAGTTTTCCGGGCCGCCGGCCGACAATGCCTTGGGGAGCTTGCACTTAGGCGCGGCCCCCGGGACGGAGGCAGGGCGGGGCCTGGATGTTGGCCCTCCGCTTGCCCTCCTACGGGCGATTTCCCACCCGATCACCAGCAGGCACAGGATGGTACGCATGCTCAGCCAGCACACTCGCCGCCTCGCGGGCGCCCTCGTCGCCCTGGCGCTCGTCACCGGCTGCACGGCCGAAACCAAGGAAGGGCAGGGCTTCCTGCTCGAGGACTTCGTGGCCGGCGTGCAGGTCGGTTCCTCCGGCCAGCAGGCCACGCTGGTTCGCGGATTGCCCACCGTCGGGGGCGGCAGCCTCACCGCGGCCGTCCAGGGGATCCCCGTCGTGGTCAACGGCGGCAGCGCCCAGCAGAGCGTCAGCGCCGCCAGCGCCTTCACCCGGATGGTGCTCGCGGTGGATGGCCTCGACGGCTACTACCAGGTGGACCTCCCGGCCGGCGTCTCGGCCGAGGACCTGATCATGAACCTCAACACCCGCGCCTCCGCCGGCCAGCTCGTCGTCCGGATTGCGGTGGGTGATGCCGGCGCCCTTAGCGGCTGGACCAGCTACGCGATCCGCGTCATCGCGGTGGGCAGCGGCGACATCCAGATCACCGCCTCCTGGACCGACAGCGCCGACGTGGACCTCCACGTCATCGACCCGGACGCCAACCACATCTACTTCGCCAACAAGACGGCGCCCAACGGCGGCCTGCTCGACCTCGACGCCAACGCGGCCTGCTCTCCCAACGAGGCGAGCCCGCGGGTCTTCTACTCCAACGAGAACATCACCTGGCCCACCGGCACCGCGCCGAACGGCACCTATAAGGTGTTCCTCGACTACTGGTCGGATTGTGGCGTGGACTCCACCCAGTGGGTGGTGACCGTGCAGCGGGTGGGCGCGGCGCCCCAGATCATCAGCGGCACCTTCGTGGGCAACTCCTCCGGCGTGCCGGACGACACGGTCAGCGTCTTCACGTACTGACCCGGCTCGTCCCAACAAGGGCGCGGGAGCCTCAGGCTCCCGCGCCCTTTGTCGTTGCTAGGGCTCCTGGAGCGCCGCCGCGAGTGCGCTCCCGACGGCGCTGGCCCGCTCCGGGGGCAGGGTGCGCGGGTCGAGCAGGAGCTGGCCGTCCTCCACGCGCACCACGAGCGCGGGATCGCCCAGGCGCAGCCGGAGGGCCAGGCCGTGGGCGCCGAGTGGGCCGGGGTCCAGGGCCACGAGGGTGGTGGGCAGGGGGGCCCCGGGGAACGCGCCACCACCCACGGCGGAGTGGCCGGGCAGCAGTCGCGGCGCCAGCGCCGCGGGGCACGCCGCCGCCAGCGCCTGCGCTCGCGCGGCCAGGGCGTCGGCCGGGGCCGTGAGCATGGCGAGCACCGGGATCTCCGACCGGGCTCGGTCCGGGTCACGGTAGAGCGCCAGCGTGGCCTCGAGCGCGGCGAGGGTGAGCTTGTCGGCCCGCATGGCCCGGGCAAACGGGTTGCTGCGCACTGCGGATACCAAGGCGCGGGTCCCCACGATGCAGCCGGCCTGCGGCCCGCCAACGAGCTTGTCGCCCGAGAAGAGCACGAGGGAAGCGCCCGCTGCCACCGCCTCGGTGACCTGCGGCTCCCCCACCAGCCCGTGCGGCGCGAGGTCCGCCAGCAGGCCGCTCCCCACATCGAAGAGGTACGGAATCCCGTGGCGGTCGGCCAGCGCGGCGAGTTCCGCCGGCCGTGGCGACGCCACGAACCCGCGCTGCTCGAAGTTGGAGCGATGCACCGTCAGGATCGCCGCCACTCCCTCGATGGCCGCCTCGTAGTCCCCGACGTGGGTGCGGTTGGTGGTGCCCACCTCGGCCAGAACGGCTCCGCTCTTGGCCATGATGTCGGGAATGCGGAACGAGCCCCCGATCTCGATGAGCTCGCCCCGGCTGATCAGCACCCGCCGCCCGGCCGCCACGGCGTTGAGGGCCAGCACCAGCGCCCCCGCCGCGTTGTTCACCACCAGGCCATCATCCGCCCCGGTCAGCTCCGCGAGCAGCGTGCGGCAGTGGTCGGCGCGATGGCCGCGGGTGCCGGCGTGGAGGTCGTATTCGAGGGTGGAGTATCCCGCCGCCACCTCGGCGATGGCGTCGAGCGCCGACGGCGCCAGGGGTGCGCGCCCGAGGTTGGTGTGGAGCACCACGCCGGTGGCGTTGAGGACCGGGCGGAGCGAACGGGTGGTGGCGTCCTGGAGTTGTTCACGGACGGCCTCCCCCCAATCCGGGGGCGGGCCGGCCCGGCGGGTGCGGGCGCGGTGCACCACCTCGCGCGCGGCGGCCACCACGGCGTTCCGTGGCGCGTGCCGGAGCAGCTCGGCGATCGCAGGGTCCCGGAGCAGGCGGTCCACCGAAGGGAGCTCCCGCCGCCGGTCCGTCATGGCTTCGGGGCGGGCGGGGGCGTGGAGTCGGCGGGGGGAGGCGCGGGCGCGGGCGTGGCCGTGCTGTCCTTGGCCGCCGCCGTGGAGTCGGTGGCCGCCGGGGCCGGCTTCTTGGGGATGGCAAAGCCGTTCCGCGCGTTGCCGGTGACCCCCGCCGCGCTCCGCACGCCGAGCACCTCCACCACGAACTTGGCCTCCGGCACGAAGGCCGAGTCCACCCGCAGCACCAGCTTGTCGTAGAGGCGCGGCCGGGTCGCGATGATGGAGTCCGCCACGGGATCCTTGGCCGGCCCCGTGCGATTGCGGAGGCCACCGCCTTCGCCCGGGTCTCCAGGGTGGGCTTGCCGCCGGGCACCGCGGGCGGGCCGGGCGTCTTGGTGGGCGAGGGCGCCGGGGCGGGGCGGGCGGGCCACGTCGCGGCGGGTGGTGTCGGCCTTGGCGGAGTCGAAACGGGCGGCGCGCCCGAGTCGGCTGGGCAAGTCGGCCCGGGCGCGGAGCTGCTTCGCAGGCTGTCGTCGAGCGCCTTGGGGAGCAGCGACCGCACCGGCACCGGGGTCGAGTCCGGCAGGTGCAGGAGCCGCACCGTCAGGCTGTCCACCGGCTGGTACGGGTCGAGCGGGGCCGAGAAGGTGAGGGTCACGCTCACGCTGTCGTTCGGGGCGGCCTGGGTCAGGCGCGGGCCGATGGTGTCGCGCGGGATGATCCAGAGGATGCCGGCATCGGTCCGGCCGGCCGCCACCAGGGTGGAATCGTACGCCTCGCGCCTCTCCCGCTGGGTGTTCTTGTTCTGGTCGATGGCGGCGTACACCACGTAGTCGCCGCGGGGCAGGGCCTACGGCGAAGTCGTGAATCCGTCACCGCGCGATACGCCAGGCTGTCGGGCCCCAGCACCAGCTCGAGGAGCGCCACCCGCGCGGGCCGGCCCTGCACCCAGTCCACGGCAAAGCCGCGGAGGGTGTCGGTGGGGGCGGGGGCGCCGGTGGAAAACGTCAGGATGGCCGTGGTGTCGGCACGGTTGCGGCGCAGGTCGGTGATGCCGGGCAGCAGCTCGACCCGGTAGACACGGTTGGGCTTCCAGCCGTCGCGCGGCTCCACGGTGATGTGGTCGCGCTTCCAGCGCACCCGCGGCACGCCCTGGGCGAGAGCAGGACCAGCTTCTCGAGGTCGCCGGTGCCGAGGCCCATGCTGGCCTGACCGCCCTCGCCGATTACCTCGTCGAAGCGGAACTCCACTGGCTGGTGCCAGTCCGGGTAGACCCCCACCGAGTCCGGCTGCGTGGCGACGAGCACCGGCGCCACCTTGTCCTCCGGCCCCCCGGCCGGCGGGCCGATGCGCGCGCAGGCCACGATGGCGCCGAGCAGGCCGAGGGCCGCGAGAGTTCGGGCGGCGGGCCGCCTCACCCGAGCTGCTCCAGCTTGCCCGCGATGGCCCGCACCTGCTCCTCGAGCTGCGCCAGCCGCGCCCGCTCTTTCTCAACTACCGGCGGGGGCCCGGCTCACGAAGTTCTCGTTGCCCAGCTTGCCGCGCTGCGCCACCAGCAGCTGCTCCAGGCGCGCCTTCTCGCCGGCGAGCCGGTCCACTTTCCTTCTGCGGATCACGCCGGGTCCCGAGCGCGATGTAGACCTCGGTGCCGTCCGCCAGCACCGCATGCGCACCCGGCGCGCTCGGCGGGGCGCCATAGCTCATCTCGGCCACCTTGGCGAGGCGGCGCATGGTGCCTTCCTCGGCGCTGAACGCCGCGTGGGTGCGGCCCACCCGGACGTTCACCGACTTTCCCGGCTCCACACCATACTCCGCGCGGATCTGCCGGATGGCACCCACCAGCTCCTGCACCAGCGCGAAGTCCTTCTCCGCCGCCGCATCGGGCGCGCGGCGGTCGGGGCAGGCGGGGCGAGTACGGGTCTGGCCGGCCACGCCCCGGCAGGCGCTGCCACAACGCCTCGGTGATGAACGGCATGATGGGATGCAGCACCGCCAGGGCCACCTCGAAAGTCCGCGCGATGACGCCCCGTGCCACGTCCCGCCCGGCTCGGTGCCATAGAGGCGGGGGCTTGGCCTGTTGCAGGTACCAGTCGGCGAGGTCGCTCCACGAAGTGGTACACGGCGGCCGCGGCGTCGTTGAGGCGGTACTTCTCGTAGTTCTCCGTGGCCTCCAGCACCATCCGGTCGCAGCGCGCGATGATCCAGCGGTCGGCGAGCCCGAGCTCCGCCGGCTTCACGACGTCCCCGTGCGTCCGGCCAGCGGGCAGGGCCGCGCCTCACCCAGGCTGGTGAGGATGAACCGTCCACGTTCCAGAGCTTGTTGGTGAAGTTCGGCCAGGGGCAAACGAGGTCTCGAGGTCGGCCAGGTCGAGGATCACGTCGGTGCCCACTGCCATCCCGCTGATGACGGTGTAGCGGAGCGCGTCGGCGCCGAACTTCTCCACTNGATGATCCAGAGCGTGCCCGCGTCGGTCGTGCCGGCGGCCACCAGGGTGGAGTCGTACGCCTCGCACGCTCGCGCTGGGTGTTCTTGTTCTGGTCGATGGCGGCGTACACCACGTAGTCGCCGCGCGGCAGGGGCCCACGGCAAAAGCGGCCGGTGGAATCGGTCACCGCGCGATAGCCAGGCTGTCGGGCCCGAGCACCAGCTCGAGGAGCGCCACCCGTGCGGGCCGGCCCTGCACCCAGTCCACCACGAAGCCCCGCAGCGTGTCCGTCGGGGTGGGCGCGCCGGTCGAGAAGGTCAGGATGGCGGCCGTATCGGCGCGGTCGCGGCGCAGGTCGGTGATGCCGGGCAGCAGCTCGACGCGGTAGACCCGGTTGGGCTTCCACCCGTCGCGCGGCTCCACGGTGATGTGGTCGCGCTGGCGCACCCGGGGGCGCCCTTGCTGGGCGAGAGCAGCACCAGCTTCTCGAGGTCGCCGGTGCCGAGGCCCATGCTGGCCTGGCCGCCTTCGCTGATCACCTCGTCGAAGCGGAACTCCACCGGCTGGTGCCGGTGAGGTACACCCCACCGACTCCGGCTGCGTGGCGACGAGCACCGCGCCACCGCGGTCCTCGGGCCCGCCGGCCGGCGGGCCGATGCGGGCGCAGGCCACGATGGCGCCGAGCAGCCCGAGGGCCGCGAGGGTGCGCGCGCCGGGCCGCCTCACCCGAGCTGCTCCAGCTTGCCGGCGATGGTCCGCACCTGCTCCTCGAGCTGCGCCAGCCGCGCGCGCTCCTTCTCCACCACGGCACGCGGGCGCCCGGCTCACGAAGTTCTCGTTGCCGAGCTTGCCCCGCTGCGCCACGAGCAGTTGCTCCAGGCGCGCTTCTCGCCGGAGAGCCGCTCCCGTTCCTTCTGCAGGTCCACGAGGTCCCCGAGCGCGATGTAGACCTCGGTGCCGTCCGCCAGCACGGCATGGGCGCCAGGCGCGCTCGGCGGGGCCCCATAGCTCACCTCGCCCACCTTGGCGAGGCGGCGGACGGTGCCCTCTTCGGCGGTGAACGCGGCGTGCGACCGGCCCACCCGGACGTTCACCGACTTCCCCGGCTCCACGCCATACTCCGCGCGGATCTGCCGGATGGCGCCCACCAGCTCCTGCACCAGCCCAAAGTCCTTCTCCGCCGCCGCATCAGGCGCCCGGCGGTCGGGGCGGGGCCAGGCGGCGAGCATCAGCGTCTGGCCCGGCGCGCGGCCCGGCAGGCGCTGCCAGAGCGCCTCCGTGATGAACGGCATGATGGGATGCAGCACCGCCAGCGCCACCTCGAAGGTCCGCGCGATGACGGCCCGCGCCACGTCGCCCCCCGGCTCGGTGCCGTAGAGGCGGGGCTTGGCCTGCTCCAGGTACCAGTCGGCGAGGTCGCTCCACACGAAGTGGTAGACGGCGGCCGCCGCGTCGTTGAGGCGGTACTTCTCGTAGTTCTCGGTGGCCTCCCGCACCATCCGGTCACAGCGCGCGATGATCCAGCGGTCGGCGAGCCCGAGTTCCGCCGGCTTCACCACGCCCGGGTGCGTCCCGGCCAGCGGCCGCAGCGCCTCGCCCAGGTTGGTGAGGATGAAGCGCCCGACGTTCCAGAGCTTGTTGGCGAAGTTCCGGCCCGGGGCAAACGAGGTCTCGAGGTCGGCCGGGTCGAGGATCACGTCGGTGCCCACCGCCATCCCGCTGATCACGGTGTAGCGGAGCGCGTCCGCGCCGAACTTCTCCACCACCTCGAGCGGATCGATGCCGTTGCCGAGCGACTTGGACATCTTGCGGTGCTGCGTGTCCCGCACCGTGCCGTGGAGGTACACGGTGTGGAACGGGATGTCGCCCATGAACTCGCAGCCGGCCATCACCATCCGCGCCACCCAGAAGAACAGGATCTCGGGCGCGGTGACCAGCACGGAGCCAGGGTAGAAGCGGCGCAGGTCGTCGGTCTGCTCCGGCCAGCCCAGGCTCGAGAAGGGCACCAGCCAGCTCGAGAACCAGGTGTCGAGCACGTCCGGGTCCTGGCGCACGCCGCTGCCGCAGGTGCAGCGGGTCACGTCGGTGCGGCTCACGATGGTCCGGCCGCAGTCATCGCAGTACCAGACCGGGATCCGGTGCCCCCACCAGAGCTGGCGCGAGATGCACCAGTCCCGGATGTTGGCCATCCAGTTGGCGTACTCCTCGCCCCGGCGCTCCGGGATGAAGCGCAGCCGCCCCTCCGTGTACGCCCGCGCCGCCGGCTCGGCCAGCGGCTTCATCTTCACGAACCACTGGTCCGACAGCCGCGGCTCCACCACCGTGTCGCAGCGGTAGCAGTGGCCCACGGCGTGGCGGTGGTTTTCGATCTTTTCCAGCAGCCCGAGCGCCTCGAACTCCTTGACCACGCGCTTCCGCGCCTCGAAGCGGTCGAGCCCCCGGAACCGCTCCGGCACGGAGTCGTTCATCCGCGCGTCGTCGGTCATCACGTCGAGCTGCGGCAGGCCGTGGCGCTGGCCGATCTCGAAGTCCACGGGGTCGTGCGCCGGCGTCACCTTGACCGCGCCGCTCCCGAAGGCCGGGTCGATCGCCTCGTCGGCCACGATCGGGATCTCGCGCTCCACCAGCGGGAGCCGGAGCGTGCGGCCCACGAGGGACGCATAGCGCGGGTCCTTGGGATGCACCGCCACCGCCGTGTCGCCGAGCATGGTCTCGGGGCGGGTGGTGGCCACGGTCAGGTGGCCGCTGCCGTCGCTGAGCGGGTAACGGAGGTGCCAGATGCGCCCGTCCGTTTCCTCCTTCTCCGCCTCCTCGTTGGAGAGCGCGGTGAGGCAGCGGGGGCACCAGTTGATGATGTACTTGCCGCGGTAGATGAGCCCCTTCTCGTGCAGGCGCACGAATACCTCGCGCACCGCCCGCGACAGGTCCTCGTCCAGCGTGAAGTAGGTCCGGCTCCAGTCGGCCGACGAGCCGAGGGCCTTGAGCTGCTCCAGGATGGCGCCGCCCGTCTGGTCCACGAACTCCCAGACCCGCGCCACGAACGCCTCGCGCCCCACGTCGAAGCGGGTCTTCCCCTCTTTGGCCACCAGCTTCTCCACCACGTTCTGGGTGGCGATGCCAGCGTGGTCGGTGCCGGGGAGCCAGAGCGTGGGCCGCCCGCGCATCCGCTCGAAGCGGGCCAGCACGTCCTGCACGCTGTTGTTGAGCCCGTGACCCATGTGCAGCACCGCCGTGACGTTGGGCGGCGGCATCATGATGGTGAAGGGCGGGGCGCCGGGGCGGCCCGCCGCGGGGGCGAAGCAGCCGCGGTCGAGCCATGCCTGGTAGATGTCCTGCTCGATGGCCTTCGGATCGTACTGCGGGGCGAGCGGTGCGGTCATGCGGTCTGGTCGGCCAGGTCGCTGGCCGGCGCGAAGGGGTCGTCCTCCCCGTCCACGAGGAGGCAGTTCACGAGGGAGTCGAGCCCGGGCACGTCGCGCACCAGGCGCACCGCGCGGGTGCGGAGCGCGCGCGAGGGCACCCAGCCGTGGAGCTCGATGGCGCCGCGGCCGGCCGGCAGCAGCTCGAGCTCGAGGGCCTTGAGGTCGGGATCGGCGTCGAGGGCGGCGCGCACCCGGCGCACCAGCTCGCGCGGCTTGAGCGGCGCCCCGTCGCCGCCGGCCTGGGGCGGGATCGGAGTGCCCATGCGGCGGACGTGCTGGCGGGCCATGGGGCCGAAGAACTCGCCCACCACGAAGCCGGCGGCGGCCCCCACGGCGGCGCCCACGAGGGCCCAGGCGAGCAGTTCACTGGAAGCAGGTCGGCGCATCGGGAGTCGCTGGCTTACGCTCTGGAATGAGAACGGGTTAACTTAACACCATGATCGAGGAAAATGAGCCCGAACACGACGCCGGCATGACCCGCTGGGCGCTGATGGCGCTCCTGCTCGCCGGCTGCCTGTTCGCCTACTTCGTGCTGGCCCCCCGGGTGGCCCCCGTGGTGGTGCCCTTCGTCACCAGCAACGCCTCCTGACCGCCATGGCCACGATTCGCCTGACGCTCCCCGATGGCAGCGTGCGAGAGGTGCCTGCGGGCACCACCGCGCGCCAGGTTGCCCAGTCCATCGGGGCGGGCCTCGCCCGCGCCGCCGTCGCCGCCCGCGTGGACGGCCAGGTCCGCGACCTCGACCGCCCCCTCACCGCCGACGCCCCCTTCGCCATCCTCACGGAGAAGGATCCCGCCAGCCTCGACGTCCTGCGTCACTCGGCGGCGCACATCCTGGCCACCGCGGTGCGCGAGCTCTTCCCCACGGCCGCCATCGGCTTCGGGCCGGCCATCGAGGACGGCTTCTACTACGACTTCGGCGTCGAGCGCCCCTTCACCCCCGAGGACCTCCAGGCCATCGAGGCCCGGATGGCCGAGGTCGCCACCAAGGACTATCCCTTCGTGCGGGAAGAGGTGAGCCGCGACGAGGCCAACCGCCGCTTCAAGGACGATCCCCTCAAGCTCGAGCGCATCGCCGACCTCGGCGCGGACGAGGTCATCTCGGTCTATACCGACGGTCCCTTCGTGGACCTCTGCCGCGGCCCGCACATGACGGGCACCGGCCGCCTCAAGCACTTCAAGCTCCTCTCCGCCGCCGGCGCCTACTGGCGCGGTGACAGCCGCCGCCAGATGCTGCAGCGCATCTACGGCACCGCCTGGTGGAAGAAGGAAGACCTCGAGGCCTACCTCCACCGCATCGAGGAGGCGAAGAAGCGCGACCACCGCAAGCTGGGCAAGGAACTGGACCTCTTCCTGTTCCACCCCTTTGCGCCGGGCGCCGCCTTCTGGACCGAGCGGGGCACGTCCCTCTACAACGCGCTCAACGGCTTCATGCGCGAGCTGCAGCGCGACGGCTACCAGGAGATCCGCACCCCGCTGCTCTACAACAAGGGCCTCTGGGAGATCTCCGGGCACTGGGGCAAGTACCGCGAGAACATGTTCCTCGTCCACAACAACGAGACGGGCGAGCAGGACATGTCCCTCAAGCCCATGAACTGCCCCTCGCACCACCTCCTGTACGGCTCGGCCAAGCATTCGTACAAGGCGCTCCCCATCCGCTACAGCACCTACGACGTGCTGCACCGGAACGAGGTGAGCGGCGCCCTCTCCGGCCTCACCCGGGTGCGGCAGTTCGCGCAGGACGACTGCCACATCTACCTGATGGAATCGCAGATCCCGGCCGAGGTGAAGACGCTCACCCGCTTCATCCTCGACTACTACACCACCTTCGGCCTCAAGGCCACGCTCAAGTTTGCCACCCGGCCGAGCAGCGGATCGGCACCGACGAGATGTGGGACCGCGCCGAGGGCGCGCTCCGCGCCGCCCTCGAGGCCACGGGACTGCCCTACGAGCTCAAGGAAGGCGACGGCGCCTTCTACGGCCCCAAAGATCGACGGCGACGTAGCCCGACTCCGTCAGGCGCGCACCTGGCAGCTCGGCACGATCCAGCTCGACTACGCCAAGCGAACGCGCTTCGACCTCACCTGCGTCGGCGAGGACAACGAAAGCGCGGCCGGTGGTCATCCACCGCGCGGTGAACAGGTCGTTCGAGCGGTTCATCGCCATCCTGATCGAGCACTTCGCCGGCGCGTTTCGCTCTGGCTCAGCACCGAGCAGGTGCGCTGATACTGCCCCATCGCCGACCAGGCAGGCGGAGGAGGCGGCCCGCGCCGGTGGTGGCCCGGCTGCGCAACAGCAGCATCCGCACCCTCGACGCCAGCAGCAACACCTCGGCTACCGCATCCGCGGCGAGGATGGCCAGGTCCCCTTCGCTGGCCGTGGTGGGAGCAGCCTGAGCCGGAGGCGGGAACGGTGGCCGTACGCCCCGCGACGCCGGCAACGAAGCGGGAGATCCTCCCGCTCGCCGGCTTCAGGCCCCACGCCTCGTAGCCGGCCTCGCCATAACGCACCGCCCTCCAAGCCCTGGTCGTTCCCCCGCCCCGGCGGGCCTGGAGGCCGTGAGGCATGTCAGCTCGTCTGGCTGGTTGGCGGGGCCCTGACCCTCGTCGTGGTCCTCTACGTGGGTCTCGG
>JBGAOL010000040.1:0-15698 GCA_044221825.1 Gemmatimonadales bacterium | reverse complement strand
CCTGCCCCGCGATGACGTCCGGGTCGTCGTAGGGATGAACGAAGGTGTAGCCCTTCTTCTTCTCGAGCGCCTGGGCGTGGGCGTAGGCCTCGTCGTAGGTGTCCCCGTGCAGCACCACGGTGGCGCCGCGGCGGCGGACGGCCTCCACCTTGATGCGGGGCGTGGTCACCGGCATCACGATCACGGCCTTGCCGCCGAGGTGCGCGGCGGCGAGCGCCACGCCCTGGGCGTGGTTGCCGGCGGAGGCCGCGATGACGCCGCGGCGGAGGGCGGCGCGCGGCAGGTGGACCATCTTGTTGAAGGCGCCGCGCAGCTTGAAGGAGAAGACGGGCTGCAGGTCCTCGCGCTTGAGGAGGACCGTGTTGCCGAGCCGGGCGGAGAGGAGCGGCGCAGCCTCGAGCGGGGACTCGATGGCCACGTCGTAGACGCGCGCATTCAGGATGCGCTTCAGGTACTCGCTCGGCATGGACGGGTCCGGCGCTGGAGGGGGTGCGGGAACGGTACGGCCCCCGGGGAGGATTCGGTAGCGCCGGAGCGGCCGGGCCTTCATACTTCCCCCGGGCCGGAAAACCCCCGGTCCGCTGTCCCGCTTCCCCCAACCCCCGATCTCAATGCTCGCCTTCCTCCGGCGCCTCACGCTGACGTGGTGGATCATCATTGCGATGGTCGTCGGCGTCGTCCTCGGCCACCTGGATCACTCGGTGTGGCTGGAGAGCGACCTGGCGCCCTGGCTGTCCCCGCTGTCGTCGATCTTCATCCGCATGATCAAGTCCATCGTGGCCCCGCTCGTGTTCACGAGCCTCGTGGTGGGCATCGCCGGCCACGGTGACGACCTGAAGCGGGTGGGCCGCCTGGCCTTCCGCTCGCTCATCTACTTCGAGGTGGTCACCACCATCGCGCTGGCGGTGAGGCTCATCTGGTGAACTTCACCCGCGCCCCGGCGTCGGCATCACCTCGACGTACACCTCGACGCCCCGCGGCGCCAGGTGGCGCGGATTCCGCAGCAACAAGCCACGCTCTCGAGCGTCCTCGAGCACGGTGCCCACCAGCTTCTTCGAGGCGGCCGCCAAGAACAGGTGCCCAGATCGTCTTCTTCTCCGTGATCTTCGCCATCGGGCTGGCGCAGGTGCGGAGTGCCAACAAGACCGTGGTGCTGCATTTCCTCGAGGGCGTCTCGGAGGTGATGTTCAGTTCACCGGCATCGTGATGTACTTCGGCGCCGATCGGCATCGGGGCGGCCATCGCGGTGACCATCGGCAAGAACAGGCTCAGCGTGCTCGGCAACTGGCCCAGCTGGTGGGCGCGCTGTACGGCGCGCTCATCGTCTTCGTGCTCGTGGCGCTGGTGCCGGTGGCGCTCCTCTTCCCGGATCCCCATCCGGCGGTTCGCGCTACACCAGGAGCCGTGGCTCATCGCCTTCTCCGGCCTCGTCCGGCGGCGCTGCCGCTGGCGCTCGAGAACATGGAGAAGTTCGGGGTGCCGAAGCGGATCGTCCCTTCGTGCTGCCCACGGGCTACTCCTTCAACCTCGACGGCTCCACGCTGTACTTGGTGGTGGCGTCGGTGTTCGTGGCGCAGGCCGCCGGGGTGGACATGCCCATCGGGACCCAGATCCTGATGATGCTGACGCTCATGCTCACCTCGAAGGGCGTGGCGGCGGTGCCGCGCGCCTCGCTGGTGATCCTGTGGCGCTCTGACGCAGTTCGAAACCCGCTCGAGGGCATCGCCGTGATCCTCGGCGTGGACGCGCTCATGGACATGGCCCGCACCTCGGTCAACCTGCTCGGCAACTGCCTGGCCTCCGCGGCCATGGCGCGCGGAGAATCCACCCCGAGGGCGAGCAGCCCGCTGCCGCCTGAGTCCCGCGCCGGCCGCCGCCCCCCGGGGCGGCGTGGGCGTGGGAACTTTTGCCCCCCGCCGCCGTCCTAGTTCCCGACACCCGACAGGATTCCACCCGACATGCTGCTCCCGCTCGTCCTCGCCGCGCTGGCCGGCACCCCGCCCGCCATCTCGGCCCCCGTCGCCAACCTCAAGTACGAACTCACATTCACCCGCCAGACCGCGGCCACCCGCACCCTCACGGTGCGCACCCGGCTCGACGTCACCGGCCCCGGCGACGTGCTGCTGTCGCTGCCCGAGCTGGACGCCGGGCGCGTACGAGGTGTCCAACTTCGCGCGCTGGGTCTCCGAGTTCAGCGCCAAGGCGGGCGACAAGGCGCTCCGCTGGGACAAGCTCGACTACGACACCTGGCGCATCCGCCCCGAGGGGGCCAAGGCGCTCGAGGTCACGTTCACCTATACGGCCGACACGCTCGACAACGCCATGGCGTGGAGCCGGCCCGACTTCCTGATGGTGAACGGCACCAACGTCTTCCTGTACCCCGAGGGCCGGAGCCTCACCTTCCCCGCCACGGTCACCGTGGTCACCGAGCCGGAGTGGAAGATCGCCACCGGCATGGCGCCGGCCGGCGCCGCGCGCAGCTACGGCGAGAAGAACTTCCACGACCTCGTGGACATGCCGTTCTTCATCGGCGCCATCGACTACGACAGCGCCCAGGTGGGCGGCGTCACCGCCCGGCTCGCCACCTACCCCGCCGGCACGCTCGGCGGCCAGGCGCGCGAGGCCTTCTGGGCCGACTACAAGAAGCTCTTCGCCCCGCAGGCCGCCGCCTTCGCCGACACACCGTACAAGACGTACACCACCATGATGCTGTTCGAGGGCTCCGCCGGCGGGTCCGCGCTGGAGCACCAGAACAGCCACGTGGGCGTCTACACCCCGGAGGGCATCGGGCAGGAGTGGGTCACCTCGGTGACCGCGCACGAGATGGTGCACGCCTACAACGTGAAGCGCCTCCGCCCCGCGGAGATGGTGCCGTACCGCTACGACGTGGCCCAGCCCACCCCGTGGCTCTGGGTGAGCGAGGGCATCACCGACTACTACGCCGACCTGGTGCTGGTGCGGGCCGGCATCATCGACTCGGCGGGATTCCTGGAGACCACCGGCGGCAAGATCGAGAACGTGGCCAACGTCCCCGCCGTGGCGCTCGAGGACGCGTCGCTCTCCACCTGGATCCATCCCACCGACGGCACCGGTTACATCTATTACCCGAAGGGTTCGCTGGCGGGCTTCCTGCTCGACATCATGATCCGCGACGCGAGCGACAACCGCCACAGCCTCGATCACGTCATGGCGGAGCTCTACCGCACCACCTACAAGGCGGGCCGCGGCTTCACGGGGACCGACTGGTGGGGCGCGGTGTCGCGCGCGGCGGGCGGGAAGGCGTTTGCGTTCTTCGAGCGCTGCTGCATCGACGGGCGCGAGCCCTTCCCCTACGACAGTGTGCTGGCGCTCGGCGGCCTGGCGCTCGTCACCGACAGCATGCGGGTGCCGCGCATCGGCATCAACGCGCAGTCCGACTCGACCGGCGTGGTGATCAACCAGCTGGCGCCGGGTGGCGCCGCGGAGGAGGCGGGGCTCCGCCCCGGCGACCGGCTGCTCGAGATCGGCGGCATCTCCGCGAGCGCCCAGGACGTCTTCGACCAGTTCCGCGCCAAGTACGCGGGCGCGGCCGAGGGTGCGCCGCTGCCCTTCAAGGTGGAGCGGGACGGGCAGGTGATGACGATGTCGGGGACCATCAAGTTCGCGACCATCCGGCAGCAGCGGCTCACCTTCGCCGAGAACCCGAGCGCCAAGGCGGTGCGGGTGCGGCAGGGGATCCTGACGGGGACCACGGCGCGCTAGCGCGCGGCGAGACGTCCTGCCTCTCCCAGGGCCTCCTGGAGCGCGATTGTTCCTCGCGCTCCAGGAGGCCCGCGAGTTTGAGGGCCCGGCCGAAGAGCCGCTCGCGCGTGAGGCCGGCGGCGCGCAGGTCACGCAGGCTCGTGTCACCGTCGGCCTTGCTGAGCTTGGCGCCGCCCGGCTTCCGGATGAGGGGATGGTGCAGGAAGCGCGGCGGCTCGGCGCGGCCGAGCATGCGCGCCAGGAGGATCTGGCGCCCCGTCGAGTCCAGCAGGTCCTCGCCCCGGATCACCAGGTCAATACCCTGCTCCCAGTCGTCCACCACCACGCCGAGCTGGTAGGTCCAGTTGCCGAGGCGGTCCTGGAGGAGGAGGTCGCCGCACTGGCGGGCGGGTTCCTGCACCTGGGTGCCTAACCGGAGGTCGTCGAAGCGCTCCTCGCCCGGCGGGAGCACCACGCGGAGCCCGCGCCCCGGGCCGGGGGCCAGGCCCTTGTCGCGGCAGTTGCCCGGGTATGGCCGCTCCACGCCCTCCACCTCCTCGCCACCGGCGCCCGCCAGCTGCTTCCGGGAGCAGTCGCAGGCGTAGAGGTGGTGGCCGCGCGTGCGGAGGGTGGCGAGTGCCGCCTCGCGGCGGGCGCCGTTGTCGCTCTGGCGGCAGGGAGTGGGCCCGGCGCGAAACGCGGCGAGGGGCCCCACGTCCGGCGCGAGGCCGAGCCACTCGAGGTCGTCGAGCAGCGCCCGCTCGTACTCGGGGCGGCAGCGCTGCCGATCGTGGTCCTCCACCCGCAGCAGCACCTCCGCCCCCAGGCGCCGCGCCACGCCCCAGACGGCGAGCGCGTTGGCCACGTGGCCGAGGTGCAGGTACCCGGTGGGCGCCGGGGCGAAGCGAGTGCGCATGGGCGGTGGATGAATGTGAGCCAGCGGGTCCCGGAGGGCGGACTGGCGCCGGGGCCCGGGACCCGTGAGAATAGAGCCACCCGGCGCGGGAGTGAAGCCGGGCGCCCGACCCCCGCCCGGGGGAACTTTCCCCCGGACCGGCGCCTAGACCCCCTGTCATGAGTCCCGTCGCGACCCTCGTGTCCAGCCCCCCGCCGGTCCCCACCGCCGCCGATGCCGCCTCCTTCGAGGCGGAGGCCATGCCCTGGCTCGCGGCCGTTCGGCAGTACGCGCTCCGGCTCACCGGCAACGCGCCGGACGCCGACGACCTGGTGCAGGCCACCTTCCTGAATGCCTGGCGCGGCTGGCACACCTTCCGCCCCGGCAGCGACCCGCGCCGCTGGCTCTTCGCCATCGCGCGGAATGCCTACCTGCGGGGGCGGCAGCGGGAGCAGAAGGTGACGGCCGTCGAGGACCCCGAGCTCGAGACCCTCTCCGCCGCCGCCCAGGTGAAGGGCGCCGAGGGCGACGTGGCGCTCCGGAGCCTCGAGCACCTCGACCTCCCCGAGGCCATCACCGAGGCCATGGCCTCGCTCAACCCCCTCTACCGCGAGGCGGTGCTGCTCGTGGACGTGGAGGGGCGCGATTACGAGGACGCCGCGCGCGAGGCGGGCGTCCCCGTCGGCACCATCCGCTCGCGGCTCTTCCGCGGCCGCCGGCTCCTCCAGGAGCTCCTCCTCACCCACGCCCGTGACCTCGGCTTCCAGACGGTCAAGGATGCCGCCCCATGAGCTACGAGTCCCCCTGCACCCACACCCACGGCGACATGCCGAGCGGGCACTGCGCCGAGATGCTGAAGCAGGTCTACGACTGCCTCGACGGCCGCCTGACGCCCGAGCGGCGGGCCGAGATCGAGGCGCACATCGGCAAGTGCCCCTGCTGCCTCAAGGCCTACGACTTCGAGGCCAAGCTCCTCGCCGCCATCAAGGCGCCCTGCACCGAGGACGCCAAGATCCGGGACCTGCGGGGCCAGATCCTCAAGGCCCTCGAGAAGGACGGCTTCTGCCGGGAGCAGCAGGCGTAGCGCCACCCAGCATCCGGACGCGAACAGGGGCGTGCCCGCAGGACATCCTGCCGGCACGCCCCTGTCGCGTTGCGGTGATGCTGGTTATCGCATCCCGCGCTGGCCCAGCGACTCGGCGCCCTGCGACCACGCCTGGTCGATGTTCTTGGCCACCTGCCCCGTCACCTCGGCGCGGGCGGGGAGGCCCTCCTCCTGCAGGAACGACACCACCGCCACCGGGATCATGTTCTGCAGCGTCATCACGGCGCGGGCGTAGTCGCTGTAGTGCTGCTGCGCCACCTCGGCCACTTCCTTGTCGCCGAGCGACAGGGCGGTGGTGTGGAGCATGAGGTAGCCGATGGTGGCGAGGTTCATCGCCGTGTAGTCGTCGCGGAGGTCCTTGGGGAGCTTCTCGGTCCGCAGGAAGTCGATCACCGCCGCACCCACGCCCGCCACCGCGCTGGTGGCGCGCTTCACGCCCTCGGCGGCGCGGCGCTCGGCGCCGCCGTCGCGGCGGTCGCGCAGGTTCTTGAGGGTGGCGATGTGCTGCGTCACGAGGCCGTGGATGGTGCGGAGTTCGCCCGCCAGGTCGCGGTGCTTGTCCCGGAGGTCGTCGCCCTGGGTCCGGAACGGCTTCTCCATGTGCTCCTCGAGGGAGATCATGTCGGTGATGTAGCTGTCGATGGCTTCAGTGGAAGAACGCGCCATGGGTCCGCTCTCTCGTTGCGTGAAGGAAATCCGCCGCAACTGCCCGCTTCCGGGCCGCCACGCGGGTGAAGGAAGGCGGGCAAGATAGGCCGCGGCTCCCGCCGGTGAAATTCACCGGGCGGGTGGTGGAGGGACCGGACGATCGAGAGAGGCCGCTAGGGTGCGGCGGGGGCCTGGAGCGCGGCGAGGCGGGCGCGGAACCGGTCGCCCTCGGGTGAGGGCGGGAATGCGGTCACGGTGGCGGCGTAGGCGGCCAGCGCGGGATCGAGCCGGCAGCCCTGCGCCTGGAGCCAGGCGAGTGCCGGCAGGTGACGCTCCACGCGCCAGGCTATCTGGCCGTACGTCACCGGCCCCGGCGTCCCCGGCCGGAACGTGGCGGCATCACGCGCGAGGTACGCCACCACGGCCGCGCAGAGCGAGGGAGTCACCGTCGGCGCGAGTTGATGGAGCTCGAGCACCGCCACGTCGTTCCCGGCCACCACCAGGGCCTCGAGTTCCGCCGCCAGCGCGGGCCGCCGCCGCAGCAACGCCAGCGCCTCCTCGCGGAGGGGATTGCCGCCCTGCGTGAAGGCGAGCACCTCGAGAGCCGGCGCCTCGTCGCTGAGGGCGGCGAAGCGGCGGCGGTTCTCGGCGTCGAGGGCGGCGCGGGCGTCGGATTCGGCGCGGGCGGCCGAGTCGGCCAGCTCCACGCTGCGGGTGGCCGCGGCACGCCGCGCTCCCATCAGGAAGGGCCACGGCGCCAGCCCCAGGACGAGAAGCACGCCCCAGGTCACCCCGGCGACGGGAAGCCCGGCAACGCGGGACGCGAGTGCCGGGAAGAGCGCCACGGCCACGTACGCCAGCAGGAGCGCACCACTCGCCGCCGGGATCGCGATGGGCGAGCGTGGCGCGGCGGGATCGCGCAGCAGCTGGAGGATGGCCACCGCCACCGCGCCGGTGAGCGGGACCAGCACCAGGGCGGCGAGCCGTGCCCATCCCGCGAGTTCCCCCCGGATGCCGAGCACCACGAGCAACACCGCGAGCACGCCCCAGCACGCCAGCAGGAGCAGCGTGCCGTAGGCCTCGGAGAGCGCGTTGCCCGCCGGGTCGCTCGCGGTGAGGGTCGCGAGCGTGGCGACGGCGCCGAACCAGAGCACCACCGCGAGAACAAAGAGGATGCCGGTGACGATGGTGATGGTGCCCCGCACGTCAGGTGCGATCGTGGTGGAAGCGCGGCATCTCGCAGTGGAGGCAGCGGAAGAGGTAGAGCGTGGGCCCGTGATCGTCGCGGGAGAAGGACTCGAGCAGCCGGAGCGCGGCGCCGCCCGAGATGCCGCAGTCGTGCACGATGTAGCTCATCACCGCGCCCTCGAGCGAGCGGTCGTACGCCCGAAGCTCCGTGATGCCGAAAGCGCCGACGAAGGCAGTGGCGTCGCTGCAGCAGGACGGCCAGCGCTCTCCCTGCCAGGCGTGGTAGCCGGGGGTCCGCTCCACGATCTCCGTGACCACGTCCTCCGGCACGGCGGCGTCGAACGCCTCGCTGTCCACGAAGGTGGCGTCGTACTCCTCGGCGGCGGAGCCGTCGGCGAGGCACCAGGGACAGAGTTGGTGCGCCAGGTCTTCCTCGGCGTACACCGGGCCGGCATAGACGTAGCCACGCGCCTCGCCGCAGCAGGTGCAGGCCTCGTCCGACGGGACGACGCTGCCGCTGGCGAGCGGGTCGGGATGATAGCGGAAGGGCGGGAGTGGTTCGGCCATGGGGTGCGGATGAGGACCGTGGAACCTAACGCGTCCCTTCAGCGGCGGCGATGCTCCCACCAGAGGAGCGTGGCGCCCGCCACCACGAGGAGGAACCCGAGGAGGTCGCCGGGGTTTCGCGTCGGGAGGGACGGGGTCACGGTGCCCGCATGGACCGTGAGCGCAAGCCTCGTGGCGCGATCCCGGGTGGCCGCCTCGAGTGCCAGCCATGCCGTCGATGCGTGAACGTGGAAGGCCAGTCGCGCCGAGCCGGCGTCGGCGTGGTGCCAGCCGGTGTCGCGGGGCCAGTAGCGCCCGCTCCAGCGGCGCGGGTCCACGGGGTCCTGCGCCAGCGCCACGGTGTCGGCGCTTCCATCCGGCGCACGGACGGTGAGCGCCGGCGCCGCGGCGGCGGTGACGTGCGTCAGCGTGAGGCCGCGTCCCGGGCGGAGCGGGCCGTCACTGGTCCAGGCGAGGCGGCTCGTGGTGTCGCGCGCCACGCGGCCGAGGAGGCGGCTCCAGTAGCCGGCGTAGAGATCCGCGTCGCCGTCGAGCACCCAGCGGGACGGAGCGGCCACGAGCGTCGCCACAACGGCGCCGGCGCCGAGGGGGCGCGCCACGGCGAGCACGCTGCCGTCTTCCTCCTGCACCAGGCGCTCCGCGCCCGGCGCGGTGAGCGCGCCTGCCTCCACGCCGATCCCGCCCTCGGGCCGCCGCGGCTGGCCGGCCCAGCGGGGCCGCGCCGTGCGGAGCGGCTCCTCGCCGCGCGGCTCGAGCCGCACCCCGGGCATGAAGCCGGCGAGCGGCGCCATGCCGCTCCCGAGCGGCGGCACCACCACGAGCCCCGCGCTCTCCTGCACCGCACGCCGCAGCGCACCCCGCTCCCCCTCCGGCAGCGCGGCAAGCGCCGGGCCGTCGGCCACCACCACGTCGAACGGGGACAGTACCGCCTGGGTGATGGCGCCGAGCGCGGGCCCCTCGCCGTTCAGGTGTTCGGTGCGGAAGCGCCCGCGGCTCACCTGCGTCCGCACCGACACGCGCCCGCCCTCGCCCGCGAGCCAGCGCTTGAGGAATCCCGTCTCGAAGCTCGGCGAGCCCTCCAGCACCAGCACGCGCGGCGGCGTGCGGCGGGTGACGAGGACGCCGAGCGGCTCGCGCAGCGTGGCCCCCGCGGTGGTGAGTTCCAGCGTGTACTCGGCCAGGCCGGCGGCGCGGGGCCGGTCGTGGAGGGTGAAGGCGGGGTCGGTGGCGGTGACGCGGGCCGAGTCCACCACCAGCGAGTCCCGCCGGAGCCGGAGCATGCCGGTGCCGCCGGGATCGAGGTGCACCACGCCGGCCAGCGGGTAGGCCTCGCCGAGGGCCAGCGCCTGCGGGGCCTCGAGGCGGGTGATGCCGGCCGGGAGTGCTGCGGGAGTGAAGCTGACCGTCCCGGCGGGCATGGCCTTCCACTCGGACGGCAGCAGGCCCCAGCCCACGAGCGTCACTGCGCGGGCATGCCGGAGGGAATCGCCGAGCGCGCCGGGCAGGCGGACGATGCCCGGTCCGGGGCCGGCCAGGTCGTCCACGCGGTAGTCGCCGGCGGCGCCGCGGGGCGCGCCGGGGGTGAGCAGCGTGAGGCTGCCGGGCGCCGACGCGCCGGCGCGCGGGCGGAGCAGCAGCGTGGCCCCGCAGAGCACGCAGGCCAGTGCGGCCAGGCGGAGGGCCAGGAAGCGGCGGTCGCGGCGGGCAAGCTCCAGCCCGAGGAACACCAGGCCCAGCGCCCCGAGGGGCAGCCAATGGCTCATCGCGGCGTGGCGTCGAGGCGGCGCAGGTAGCGCTCGGCCAGCAACGAGCGCGCCCCAGCGGCCGGCACCGGGACGGGTGCCGGCACGGGGAAGAGCGGATAGAGGCGCCGGGCGGCGTCCTCGCGGCAGGGGGCGCAGTCGTGGCCGGCCGCCAGCGAGTCGGCCAGGCGGCGGAAGGCGTGGAGCACGGCCAGGAGGCGCGGGTCGTTGACGGCCGCGGACACCAGGTCGGCCGCGGCCGCACGGGTCTCGGCGGCGGTGGCGGCGCCGGTGGCGGCCACCAGGGCTGCGCGGAGGTCGGCGAGGGAATCCGTCGGCTCCACGCTGCCCGTCCTGGTCCGGCTCGCCACGTCGTCGAGCTTGCCGGTGAGCCGGAGCCGGGCCACCTCGATGGGCGGCGGCTCGAAGCCCACGCGCTGCACGTACACCCGCGCCTCCTGCTGCACCGACTTGAGCAGCTCCAAGGCCCGGTACTCGAACGGCAGCGCCTGTTCCGGCTCGTGCACGCGCAGGTGCAGCTCCGCCTGCCACATGGCGCTCACTGCCGCCTTGAGCCGCACCTTCACCGACTGGCCGAGGAGCGTGGCGTTCTCGGCGTCGTCGTGGCGGTGCTCGAGGCCGGCGCGCGGGTCGGCCGCGGGGGCCTCCTCCGCGGTGGTGGGCGGGGGTTCGGCGTGGTCCTCGTGCCCCATGCCGGGGTCCAGGTCTTCCTCGAACTCCTCGCCCAGGAACTGGCCGTAGCGGAGGCGGAGCAGTCCCTGGTCGGCGCCGATCTCGTTGCTGCGCGCGTTGAACTCCGCCACGGCCAGCCGGCGGCGGTCGGCCAGGAGCTTCTCGGTGTCGATGATGATCTGCCGCTGGCTCCGGAAGTACTCCGGCTCGGCGGCCAGCACCAAGCCGGTGAAGTCGGCGCGCGGCTTGGCGGCGGTGTCGGTGATCACGAGGAACGCCGTCTCGGACCGGCCCCGCCCCGGCGCCGGCCTCCGGGTGTCGGTGGCCTCGGCGTGGAAGTAGAGCTCGTCGCCAGGGCCCAAGCCCAGGGCGGCAAGGTCCAGCGTGGCCGTGAGGCGAAGCCCGCCCTCGGGCCGGCGGGTGCGGGCGGCAAAGGGGAGCGTCTTCCGCTCGAACTTGACCGCCTCTCCCTTTCCCGACGCGATGGTCACGGCCAGCGCCGCGTCGGCGATGCCGTAGTCGTCGGTGGCCAGCACCTCGACGGCCACCGGCGCCAGCCGGCCGGGGAGGAACTCGGTGCGGCCGGTGGGCTGCACCAGCGTCACGACGGGCGGCCGGTCGGGCCGGATGGCCAGGCGGCGCTCGTCGCCGGCCACCACGCCCGAAGTGTCCGCGAGCAGCACCTGCACCAGCGCGGGGGCCCAGGCCACGCCGCTGGCCACCCAGTCGGCTCCATCCCGGGTGAGGGGCAGCGTGTCGCCGCCGGAGAACGCGAGCCGCGCCGACGTCACCGGCCCCGCGGCGCGCACGCGCCAGGTGAGCGCGGCTCCCTCCTCCGCCACCAGCTCCTCGCCGTCCTCCACGTGGGGGCGCGCGCCGGTGTAGGCCGGCGGCGTCACGGCCAGCTCCAGGCGCCGGAGCTCCGGCCGGGGCGGGATGCCGAGGATGGGTGCCACCGCTGCCGTCACGCGTGGCGATGGGCCCGCGACGGCCAGGCCTCCGCCCACCACGGCGGCCAGCAGGCCGAGCGCCAGCCCAATCCGGGCGCGGGCCCAGGGCAGCGTGGAGCCGACGGCCGCGCCCTCCCAGCGCGCCTCCACCCGCGCCCGCTGCAGCTGCGCCACCGCCGGCAGCGTGGCCGGGTCGGCAAGGAGGAGGCCCGTGCTCTCCTCGAAGGCGGGCACCACGCGGTCCAGGTGCCGCGCCACGTCCATGGGCGTCACCCGCTCGCGCGCCTCGCGCCAGAGGAGCACCAGGCCGGCCACCACGCCACCGGCCACGAACGGCAGCGGCGAACCCACCACAGTCCCGATGCCGTAACCGAAGAGCCCGAGGCAGGCCACCCAGCTGAGGCCGAGGGCCACGCGCGTGCGCGTCACGTGGGTGGCGAGGGCGCGCAGTTCCTCCGCCGGGCTCACGCGGCGCTCCGCGACGGCCGCGCGGCGAGCACGCGTTCCAGCAGCAGGAGGAGCAGCGCCAGCCACAGCAGCGGCACGCGGAGGCTCGCGGAGCGGGCGGCGGCTTGCGTGGCGGTTGCCAGGGCGGGAAGGGCCTGCAGCGCTCCCACCCGGCGGCCGTCGGCGGCAAGGCGGAGCGGCGTGGGCGTAGGCCACGCGGCGAGCAGCGAATCCGGCAGCGTGGCGAGGGTCAGCCAGGCCGCGGGCACCAGGACGTGCGCGCGGCCGGGCGCGCCGGGGCCGGCGGCCAGCACCAGGTCGGCCTGCTCCGGCGCCGTCAGCTCCACGGGGCGGCCACCGGCCTCACCCAGCACCGTGGCGGCCGCCCGGAGCCGGGTGGTGCCGGCGCTGTCGAAGCCCGTGATGCCCACCCGAAGCGGTGCCACCTCGGCGACCGGCACCCACGTGCGGTCCACACCCTCGCCGAGCAGGCGCGCGGCCGGCGCACCGCCACCCTGGTGGCGCACCTCCACTGCCGGTCCATCAGTGGCGGCATGGATGCCCGCCGTGCCGGGGACCGTGCGCAAGCGGGCCCCCTCAGCTCCATCGGCGTTGTGCACCAGCCGGAGCGCCACGCTGTCGCCGCGCGCCCATGCCGCGGCGATGGCCCACGCGGGCGCCACCGGCCTCGGGTCGATCCACTCCACCGCCCGCCCGAGCACGGGCCGTCGGGCACCGAGGCTCGCGGGGCGCGCGGGGGCGATCACGACGAACGGCCGCCCCGCCGGCAGCCGCCGGTCCGCCTCGGCGAGACGGTCCCAGAGCGGGACCGAATCCGCCGCACCCGGTTGATCCCCGACCACCGGAAAGCCGTCCGCGAGGAGTCGCCGCTCGGCACCGGCCCTGGCCAGCGCGGCGGCCGCCGTCGCGCTCCGCCACGCCAGCGAATCGGCGAGCGCCTCCGGCGCCACGAGCACGATGGGCGCGCCGCCCCCCGTGAATGCGCGCCGCACCAGCGGCTCCGCCAGCGCCAGCACCAGCGCCGTGAACACCAGCAGCCGAAGCAGCAGCAGCCACGGCTCCGTCAGGCGCGGCGCCAGCCGCCGCACCGGTGGCAGCCCCGTGAGGTGCCGCGTGGTGCCCACGCGCAGGACCCGCGCCGGTCGCCGGCTCCACAGGTGCAGCAGGAGCGGTAGCCCAAGCGCCACGAGGCCGGCCAGCCAGAGCGGGGAGAGCAGCATGGCGGGAAGACTCAGCGCCGCGTGCGCACGGCCAGGTAGCGCCGGAGCGGCGCCTCGAACGGCTCGTCGAGGAGGCAGGGCACCAGCCCGGCGCCAAACTCGGCCAGCGTGGCACGGAGCGGTGCGAGCAGTGCGGCGAGCCGAGCGGGCGCCACGCTCCGCGCCGTGGCGGCGTCCAGGTCCACCTGGCGGCCGGTCTCCAGGTCCTCGAGCGTCACCGCCCCGTCATAGCCCGCTTCCTGCTCGGCGCGGCCCAGCACCTGGAACACCGCCAGCTCGTGCCGCGCCGCCGCCAGGTGGCGCACCGCCGTGGCGATCTCGCCCGCCGGCTCCACACCGGCCTCGAAGAGGTCGCTGATGAGCACGGTGATACCGCCCGGCCCGTCGGGGGCAAGCGCGCGCTCGAGCACCGGCCACGCCGGCCAGGCGCCCGCGGGCTCCGCCTGCTCCAGTGCGTGCAGCACCCGCGCCACTTGGCGCACGTCGCGCCGGGGGCGGATCACCTGGGCGGCGCCGTCACGGATGAGGTAGAGGCCGAGGGCGTCGCCCTGGCGGTCGGCCAGGAGGGCGAGGGCGGCGGCGAGGTAGCGGGCGTAGTCGAACTTGGTGACGCCGCCCTCCTCGTGGAGCATGGAGCGGGTGGCATCCACCACCAGCCGCACGGTGACGCTCGTCTCCGACTCCGCCTCCCGCACGAAGAGCCGGTCGGAGCGCGCCAGCAGCTTCCAGTCCACGCGGCGCAGGTCGTCGCCCGGCTGGTAGCTCCGGAACTGGCTGAACTCGAGCCCCGCGCCGATGCGCCGGCTCGGGTGGCGGCCCACCAGCATCCCCTCGGTCACGGCGCGCGCCGCGAGCTCGAGGTTCCGGACCAGCGCCAGCGTCCGCGCCGTGACGAAGCGCGACTGCCCCGGCCCCATCAGCCGAGCGGGCTCGCGGGCGCCGCCACGCCGCGGAGCAGCTCGGCCACCACGCGGTCGGTGGTGACGCCCTCGCCCTCGGCGCGGAAGTTGAGCAGCACGCGGTGGCGGAGCACCGGCGGCGCCACCGCCTGGAGGTCGGCGAGCGTCACCGCCAGGCGGCCCTGCAGCAGCGCCCGCGCCTTGGCCGCGAGCACCAGCGCCTGCCCCGCGCGCGGCCCCGCGCCCCAGCGCACCCAGTCCTGCACCGCGGCCACGCTGCCCTGCCCCGGCCGCGTGGCGCGCACCAGCCGCACCGCGTAGTCGAGCAGCGCCTCCGCGATCGGCACCTCACGCACCAGCCGCTGCGCCACGAGGAGCTCGGCGGCGCCGAGCACCTTGGTGGGCGTCGGGAGCGCGGCGCCCGTGGTCTGGGCGATGATGGCACGCTCGTCGTCCGCCGCCGGGTACTCCACGCGGAGATAGAGGAGGAACCGGTCGAGCTGCGCCTCGGGCAGCGGATAGGTGCCGGCCTGCTCGATGGGGTTCTGCGTGGCCAGCACAAAGAAGGGGCGTTCGAGCTGGTGCGTGGTGCCGCCCCAGGTCACGGCGCCCTCCTGCATGGCCTCGAGGAGCGCGGCCTGGGTCTTGGGCGGGGTGCGGTTGATCTCGTCGGCCAGCAGCACCTGCGCAAAGACGGGCCCGCGCTGGAAGCGGAAGACGCGCTTGCCGGTGGCGTGATCTTCCTCCAGCACCTCGGTGCCGAGGATGTCCGACGGCATGAGGTCCGGCGTGAACTGGATGCGGCGGAAGCTCAGGTCGGTGGCGCCGGCCACGGTGCGCACCAGGAGCGTCTTGGCGAGCCCCGGCACCCCCTCGAGCAGCGCGTGCCCGCCGGCGAGGAGCGCCAGCAGCAGTTCCTCCACCACCTGCGGCTGCCCCACCACCACGCGGGCCACCTCGGTGCGGAGGGCGGTGACCTTCTCGAGGGTGGCGGTGATGTCTCGTTCGGTGGCTGACGTCGTCATTTCGTCGGGGCTGGTCGAGGGGTTCACCGCAGAGGCGCGGAGGCGCGGAGGGCCGCAGAGGCACTGCCAGTTCGTGGTGGACTCACCGCGCGGGGAGCCCATGGCGCAGGTCCTCTGCGGCCCTCCGCGCCCCGGCGCCTCTGCGGTGAAATCCGCGATGGACTCACCCTACGCCGTCATCGCATAGGTGACGATGTTGACGCCGAAACGGGTGTTGTCCACGGCCAGGAAGCGCTTGTTGCGGAAGTCGTAGTCCCACTCGCAGCCGTAGTCCTTGTTGCTGTAGAGCACGGCCAGGCGCCCGTCGAGGACGATGCCCTTCAGGTACTCGTGCACCAGGTCGTCGCCCCAGCCGTTGAGCTCGAGGCCGGTGGTGGGCGGGCCGTCGGGGAAGTCGAAGAAGGCGCGGTAGAGGTCGTGCGTCTTGGGCAGCTTCACCAGCGCCTCGGGCCCGAAGATCGCCGCCATCTCCGCCTCGAACGACCGCGCGAAGAGCCCGTCCACGTCGTGGTTGCAGTCGTCCGCGAACACGAACCCGCCCCGCCGCACGAACCGCGCAAAGTTGGCCCGCTCGCTCC
>JBGAOL010000039.1:0-16362 GCA_044221825.1 Gemmatimonadales bacterium | reverse complement strand
CGCGCGGCGCCGTTCCTCGGCGGCGTGCGCTTCCGTCGCCTGGGCCCGGGCCTCGGCCGCCTCCCGCTCGGCGCGGGCGTGGCGCTGCTCCTCCTCGGCCTGGCGCGCGGCCTCCCGTGCCTGGCGCTCCGCCTCGGCGCGGTCGGCGAGGCGGCGCTCCTCGGCCTGCGCCAGCTCGCGGGTGCGAGCCTCGGCGATGGCCTGGTCGGCGGCGGCCTTGGCGGCGCGGCTCTCCTCGAGACTGATGAGCAGCCCATCGAGCGCCCGCGCCATGCGGCCGAACTCCTCCTGGGTGACGATGCCGGTGCGGGCGGTGAGGTCGCCGGCGCTGGCGCGCTCGAGTACGGCGAGCGTCAGCTGCAGGTTGGCGACGATCCTCCGGCCGAAGTAGGTGATCACGAGGAAGGACACCAGCACCACGCCGGCCGTGATGATGGCCAGCAGCAGCTTGGGACCGCGGTCGATGGTTCGCGCGCGCTCCTCGTGCTCGGCGTACACCACGAGCTGCCGCTCGTGCATCGCGTGCACCGCGGCCTCGTTGGCCAGATAGGCGGGAATGAGGTTGGCGTGGAGGAGGCGGCGGGCGGTGGGCAGGTCACCGGTCCGGAGCGCGGCGGCAAAGGGTCCGCTGAAGACCGCGAAGAAGGTCTGCCCAGTGGGCAGGACACCCTGCTCCATCAGCCGGCGACTCAGGGAATCGTCCAGGCGGCCCTGCCAGACGTCGCGGCGGGTGGCGAACTCGCGGGCGAGGCCCAGGCCCTGGTCGAGGATGGCGGCGCGCCGGGTCGCATCGGTCTCACTCGCCGCCCGGTGCGCCAGCTCCATGGACTGGACCACGAACAGCGGCGGCGGCAGGTAGTCGGCGATGAGGTCCTTCTCCTCCACCACATCCTCGAACACCGGGCCGTAGACCTTCACGCGGTCGATGACCAGGAAGGCCAAGGCGGCCACCCCGATGAGCCCCGCCACCGACACTCCCGTGGCCGTCAGCAGCCGTCGCCGGACGCTCCAGTCCGCAATCCTGATCATGGCACTCCCCCGCAGCCTGACGCGGGCGCTCCCCGGCGCCCGATGTCCCAGTATCGGTCACGCCTGACGGACATTGAGGCGGGGCAGCGATGCCCGGCACGGGATTCGGCTTTATGGGTGGGGCGGCCCAGCGGGGCGCGCGGTGGGGGTGGAGGGGTCGGTCACGGCCGGGTGATGAGCCAGAGCCCCACGAGGCGAAGCCGATGCCGGCGACGCGCGCCAGCGTGACCGGCTCCTTGAAGGCGAGGGCCCCCACCAGCAGCAGCAGCACCGCGACGGCGGCGTTGGCCGTGATGGAGGCGGTGCTGATGACGAGGCCCGCGCGGTACGCCAGCAGGAACCCCAGCTCGATGGCCACGATGCCGACCCCCACCGCGAGGGTGCTGGCGTTGAGCGTGCATGCCAGGCGCCGCCGAGCGGGACACCGCGCGCCAGCACCGGCACCATGGCCAGCGTGGCGAGGAGCGCCACGACGTAGGCCGCGAGCGTGGCCACCACGGCGTTGGCCTCCCGCGGGATGGCGCGCTGGCCCAGGTGATAGACGAGGTTGCCGAGGATGACGAGCGCGATTGCGACGAAGGCCATCAGGGACGGAGAGCGGTGGGAGGAACGGGGAGACTGCTCAGACCTTGCGCATCCACACGACCTGCGACAGCGAGGTCTTGGCCACGGCCACCGCCGCGGCGAGAGCCCCGAAGCCCAGCAGGTAGCGGCCCGGCAGCAGCACCAGGATGCCGAAGCAGGAGAGGCCGAGGATCGCGAGGCCGCGAAGGTAGCCCGCCTTGGCCTGCACCACCTTGGTGGCCCCGCAGGCCTTGCAGACGACGGCGTCCGGGTGGTTCTCGGTGATGCAGAGGGAACAGGTGTTCACGCAGTCCTCCGGGAGAGGGGGCGAGCGGCGGGACCCGCCTAAGGTACGCGCGCGCCCGGCCTGCGCCAGCGGGCCGCCCCCGGTCCCCCGGCGCCGGGCGCTCTCAGACGAACTCGTACACCACCGCGAAGCCCGAGAAGACGATGAGCGTGAGCGCGGCGAGGAAGACGGCGTCGATGCTGCGCAGCAGGCGGGGCGCCCAGCGGGCATCGAGGTGGCGCATGGCGAAGAAGATGAGGTAGCAGTCGACCAGGAACCCGAGGGCGGAACAGAGGAGGAACTCGTCGGCGAGGGTGGCGGAGCGGCCGCCCGCGCGGGCGTTGACGATGCCCGCCAGGCCCACGCCGATGCCGGCGAGGGTGCCGCAGGTGGGGAGGAGGGCGAGCAACGCGGCGCGCGTGTCGCGGGGATCGTCGAGGCGGGCGAGCGTGGGTCCGGTGTGGGAGTCCTGAGGGACGATGCGCGGACCTCGGGGAGCGTCGCGGACACCTCATGGAACTGTCACTGAGCCGCAATGCGGAGGTCGGGGGCGATTCATCAGGAGGAGGTATCGTGCTCCCGTCCCCTTCCCCCTCCGGAGGCTCCCATGGCCGGGCTCGTGACCACGCAGGGCGAGGTCCAGCACGAGATGAACGTCATGCCGCTCATCGACGTGCTGCTGGTGCTCGTCATCATCCTGTTCCTGATGCAGCGGCTCCTCACCTGGATCCCGGCGCAGGTGCCACCGCCCGCGGCGGCGGCCAGGCCCACGGCGGGCACCCCCCTCGTGCTCGAGCTCCGGGGCGACGGCAGCCTGGCGCTCAACGGGCAGCCGGTGCCTGACTCGGCCCTCGAGGTGCAGCTGCGGGCCGCGTTCGCGGGCCGGCCTCACAAGCTGCTCTTCCTCAAGGTGGACGACACCCGCCGCTACGACGACGCGGTCCACGCGATGGACCGGGCGCGGGAGGCGGGGGTGGAGACGATTGCGTGGGTGCCGCGGGAGCGCGAGTGACCGCCGGGAACGGCGTGAGGGCGGTACTGAGGCGGTGCCGGCCGGGCTAGGAGCCGTCCGCCTCTATGATCAGGCTGCCGGTGAGGCTCCGCAGCAGGACGCGCGCCTGCGCGGCCTGCCACTCGAGCTCGAGCTCGGCGCGCCGCGCCTCACCGTAGGCGCGGATGGCGAGGAGCCAGGCCAGCGCGTAGGTGTCGCCCTGCCCCGCCGAGCGCTCGGCCAGCTCGGTGGCGCGGCGGGCGCGGACCAGGTCGCCGTCGCGCAGCAGGGCCAGCTCGGTGCGGGTGCGGGTGAGGATGGTGAGCGCCTCGGTGACCAGCTGCGACACCTCGCGGCGGCGGACTTCCATCTGGGCGGTGGCGGTGTCCTTGTCAGCGCTCGCGGCGCGGAGGGCAGCGCGCTGGCGGTTCCAGACGGGGATGTTGATGCCAACGGCCACGCCGAGGCGGTTGCGGTCGCCGAGGGTGACGGCGGGGCCGAGCTCGAAGGACGGCCAGCGCCGCATGCGGGCCAGCCGCGCCTCCTCATCGGCGCGGTGCGCCTGCTGCTCGAGGCCCAGCGTGCCGGGATCGGTGGCGAGGGCGCTCTGGAGCGCCGCCTCCGGCGTGGTGAGCGGTGCCACCTCGGCGAGCGTGCCCTCGAAGATCACGAAGGTGGCGGGTTCCTTGCCGAGCGCCACGGCGAGGCGGGACTGGTTGAGGTTGTGCTGCAAGCGGGCCCGCACCGTGGCGCGCTCCGCCTCATCGAGCGCCACCTGCGCCTGCAGCACGGCGAGGTCGGTGGCGGCGAGCGTGGTGTCGGGGGGAACGAGGCGCTCGGCGGCGCGGCGGGCCAGTGCCTCGTGCTCCTGGGCCAGCCGGAAGTCGGCCAGGCTGCGGAGTCCGTCCACGAAGCGGGCCGCCGCCTGCAGCAGCACGTCGCGCCGCCCGGCCTCGACGCCGGCCTTGATCCCCGCCACCTCGCGGCGGCCCACGCCGCGCAGCGCGCTCGTTTCCCAGGGCCAGCGGAACGGCTGCAGCAGCTCGAGCCGCACCTCGGTGACGGATTGCGGCGAGACCGCGACGCGCGGGTCGGGGAAGCTGCTCCGCTCCTGCGCGCGCGCCTCGGCGGAGCGGATGCGGGCGCGCCCGGTGCGCCAGGCGGGATGCTCGGCGCGGACCTGCTCGAGGACGTCGGCCAGGGAGAGGCGGAGGGTGTCCGCGACGGTGGGCCCCTGCGCGGCGAGCGGGGCCACGGCGCCCGCGAGGAGGGCGGCACAGGCGAGGACGAGGGCGGCACGCGTCGGCACCGTTCACCATAGGCGGGGCGCGGCGGCGGACGCTACTGCCCGGGAGGCGAATGGCGGGATTGCAGCAGCGCCCCCGGCGACGTCAGGGGGCGGTGCCGCCGAGGATGGCGAGGACCTCGGCGTGGAGCCGGCGATCGTTCATCATGAAGGTGTGCGCCACGGGCAGCAGGAGCTCGCGGCCGCCCGTGAGACGGGTCTCGCTCACGGCCACGAAGCCGTCGTGCGGCTCGGCGCCGAAGGGGCGGCCCAGGAGGCGGAGGCCCGCGGTGCCGGCGATGACGGTGGTGGGGACGGCGGGCGCGGGAATGCGGGCGTAGGCGTCGGGCGAGGCGAGGACCTCGCCGCTCGAGCGCGCGAAGAGGCGGAACGGGAGCCAGCGGACCGCGAGGCGGGCGCGGCGCGGCGACTGGTTGGGCGTGCCGAGCATGATGAGATGATGGACGGCGAGTTGCCGCGCGTCCGGCAGCGCGTGGCGGAGCAGCAGGCCGCCGAGCGAATGCCCCACCAGGGCCACCGGGGCGTCCTCCCGCGCCAGCTCGAGGAGCCGCGCCACCAGCCGGCGGCGGATCCGCTCATACGGCTCGGCGAACGCCAGATAGGCAAAGAACTGCGGCTCGTGCCCCGCCCCGCGCAGCACGACGCCGAGCTTGGCCAGGCTCAGCGGGGTGCGGCCGAGGCCGTGGACCAGGAGGACGCGCATGGGCGGAACATAATGCGGCGCGCCCGCCGGAGGCGCGCCGCCGATGACGCCCGCGGGCCCGGGTCAGTCGCCGAGGGCGAAGTCGTTGAGGATCCAGCCGTCGGCCGTGGAGCCGGGCAGGTCCCGCGCGAAGTGGGCCCGCTGGGCGGGGAAGTTGATCCGCTGGTACGCCATCCGGGTGGCACCGGCCATGGGGCCCTCCTGGCCGCGCGCCACGGCGCGCTCCAGCGCCGTCTCGAAGGAGCACTCCACCCAGAAGGCCAGGTCGTAGATCTCGCGCAGGTCGCGGCGGAAGAGGAAGGGTCCCTCCGCCAGGATCACGTCCACGTCCTGGTGCACGATGCGCTCGAGGCGGAACTCCTCGGACGCCTCGTCGGCATGGTGCATGACGAGGTCCACCTGGCGGCGCGCGCGGAGCGGCAGCAGCAGGTCGCGCACGAAGGGCTCGAGGCGGTAGGCGTGCGCGTAGTAGTGGCCACCGGGATCGCGGCGGTTGTAGCGGATGCCGGGGAGGTTGAGCCATCCGGCGAGGCCGCAGATTGCCACACGAAGCCCTCCCGCACGGAGTTGCGCGGCCAGCTCCGCACTCACGCGGCCCTTCCCCGCCGCGTCGATCCCGCTCACGCCCACGAGGAGTGCCGCCGCCGGGTCGAACCCCGCGCGCCGGGCGCGGATGAGCGAGGCCGCCCGTGAGGCCCGGCGTCCCGAGGGTCACAGCGCCCCCAGGTCGCCCGCGGTGCGCTCCCCGAGGGCGGTGCGCGGCGGGAGGGGCGCGGGGACGGCGTTGTCGATGGGCGGCAGCGACTGGAGGTACGCGAAGATGGCGCGGAGGTCCTCGTCCTTGAGGGTCGAGTAATTCTGCCAGGGCATGGGCGGCAGCAGGGGACGCCCGGTGCCCGCGTGCTTCCCGTTCCGGATGGTGGCGATGAACATGTCGGTGGTCCATCCCTTGAGGCCGCTGGCGCTCGGCGTGAGGTTGGCCGTGAAGCTGACGCCCCAGGGCCCGGTCCAGGCGGTGAGGCCGGCGTTGGTGGCGGCGGTCCACTGGCTCGGGCTCAGGGTGCCGGCGGGTAGGTCGGCGGGGACCGGCTCGGCGGCGGGGTGACCCGAGAGGAGTCGCGCCGGGTCGGGCATGGGACCGGTGGCGGTCATGACCTTCGGCGAGTGGCAGTCGTGGCAGGCGCCGGCTTCCACCATGTAGCGGCCCCGGTCAATGAGGTCCTTGTCGCTGAGCGCCGCCTCGGCGGGCTTGCCACAGGCGGCCAGGGTGGTGAGGCCCATGAGGGCCAGCGGGACAAGGGCGGAACGAATCGGGGTGCGTGACATGGTGAGCCTCCCTGCTCACTGAGGTTGCCGTCTGCGACGGGCAGGACGCCCGGTGCGGTGTTGACGGGCGGCAACCTAGGAGCGGGGGTTCACCGGTTCATCAAATCGGGATCACCCCGGCATCGCCCAAGCGTAGTTGGGGGTGGGTGCGGGGGCGAGTTGTCCGAAAGTGATACGTGGGGAGGGTGGGGCGGCTGGCGGGAGGGGAGGGTGAAGCGTAGGCGCGGCCTATGGCCGCGCGTACGGTGAGGAGGGGCCCTCTATCCGGGGCGGCGGCCGAGGAGCTGGAGGACGAGGGCGGGGCCGACGTGGTAGCGGCCCTCCTGCAGGGGGCGCTCCACCTCGCGGGCGATCTCCCATTCGAGGCCCGGGAGGGCGTCCTGCCACTGCGCCAACGTGTGGAGGCGCGCCGGATCGGTGGGCCCGCCGCTCCGGCGCCCGAGCTGGCCCGGGGCAAAGGCCTCGAGGGCGAACACCCCGCCCGGGGCGAGCGCCTCCGCCACCTGGCCGAAGAGGGCGCGGTGCGGCGCGTCGAGGAGGTGCAGGTAGAACGCGATGATGCCGGACCAGGAGCGCCGGGGAAGCTGCCAGCCGTCGAGGTCGGTGACTTCAGTGGTCAGGACCGCGCCACGCTGGCGGGCCAGTTCCTGTGCCTTGGCGAGGCCCACGGCAGACCCATCCACGGCATGCACGGCGTGGCCGAGGGAGCCGAGAAAGGCGGCGTTCCGGCCTTCCCCTTCGGCCAGCGAGAGGATGGGGCCTGGGGGAAAGCGCGACGCGATGTCGCGGAGGAAGTCGTTGGGCTCGGTGCCGTAGGCGAAGCCGGGCTCGGCGAAGCGGGCGTCCCACATGGGGGGAGGCGCGGCCCGGGGGCCGCGCGTTCGATGCGGAAGGTCGACGCCTAGGGGCGCATGCCGAGCTGGGCGAGGAGGCGGAACTGCTCCTTCTCGGTGATGTCGCCGGCGTCGAGGAGGGGCTTGAGCGCCGCGACGATGTCCTCGCGGGAGCCGTCGAGGCGGCGGCCGCGGAGCTCCTGGATGATGCGGGCGAAGCGCTGGTCGTAACCCGCCGGGTCGACCTCGCCGTTGCGGCGGGCGAGGCTCAGCTTGGAGATCTCCTGCGCCAGGCGGGCAGGCTTGATGGGAGTGAGGTCGCCGGCGTTCTCGCTCATCGGGGTGCCCTGGATACGGGGTGAAGGGATGCGCCCAAGGTAGCGGTAACCCGAGCGGCGCACCAGTTGCGTTCCCGGGCCCCGCCGCCCGGCCACTCAGTTCCCCCGGCTGGGGTGCCGATACTCAGGGCACCTATGGCAGTCCGTTCCCGCACCCTGCGCTTCCTCCAGCGCTTCCGAGTCAGCCACCGGCTGTGGGGCATCAGCGTATTCGTGGCCATCGCGGTCGGGGTGCTGCTGACGATCACCCTCAAGGCGGTGAACCAGCAGATCGCCACGACCAACCTGGAACGGGAGGGCGTCCGCTACCTGCGGCCGGTGGGCGACCTGTTTGCCCTGATCCCGGCGCGCCACCTGGCGGCGGTCACCGAGACCCCCGGGAGCCCCCACCTCGCGTCCCTCGATTCGGCCCTCGGCGCGTCGATGGCCCTGCTCGACCAGATGCAGTCGGCCCATGGGCGGACGCTCCGGACCCCGGACGCCGACGTCGAGACGGTGCGCCGGGTGCTGGCCGGCGGCATCGATTCGCTGAGCCAGCAGCTGGCGCTCGAGGCGCTCGAACGCCTCAACGACACGGTGGGCGACAACTCCACCCTGGTGCTGGACCCGGACCTCGACAGCTACTACCTGATGGCGGTGGTGGTCGGGGTGATGCCGCGGATCTATCGCCAGGTCACGGCCCTGACCGAGGAGGGCCTGCGGGCGCCGCGGCAGCCCCCGGCCGTGATGGCACTCCAGGCCGACCGGCTGGAGCAGGTGGGCCCGCCGGTGCTCCGGAGCACGATCGCGCGGGTGATCGCGGCGGACCGGGGGGCCTACGGGACGAGCCCCACCCTGGCGCCCGTGATGCACTCCGAGGGGGATGCGCTGGTCTGGAAGCTGCGCAACCTCCGCAAGCTCGCGCTCACGGCCAGCGAAGGCCTGACGGTGACCCCGGGGACGTGGAACTTCGAGGGCGGGGCGGCGCTGGAGCAGAGCCGGCGCTACTTCCAGGCCGCCGCCACCGAGCTGGACGTCCTGCTTCGCATCCGCATCGGGGCGCTGACCGCGCAGCGCAACCAGAGCATCGGCCTCGGGGTGGCGTTCTCGCTGGCGGCGTTCCTGCTGACGTCGCTGGTGCTGGCCAGCATCCACACCCAGCTGGCGAAGCTGCTCCGCCTGCTCGATGGCGACGTGGTCGAGGCCTCGCGGCAGATCCAGCAGCTGCAGCACGACGGGAGCGCGCTCGGCACCTCGGCGGGACTGATCATCACCTTCCTGCAGCAGCGCGACGCGCTGGTGGAACAGAAGCGCCGGCTCGAGGCCGCGCAGGCCGAGCTGATCGATGCGCGCGACCGGGCGGAGGCGGGCAACCTGGCCAAGTCGCGCTTCCTGGCCACGATGTCGCACGAGCTCCGGACGCCGCTCAACGGGACGCTCGGCATGACGGAGCTGCTGCTGCAGAGCCCGCTCAACCACGAGCAGCGGGAGTGGGCCCAGCTGGTGCAGCGATCCGGGGAGGACCTGCTGGGGCTGATCGAGGACATCCTGGAGTTCGCGCGGCTAGACGCCGGGACGGCGGGCGAGCCGGCGTGCGAGCCGCTGGAGCTGCGGCCGCTGCTGGCGCGGGTGGTGGAGGCCCAGCGGCCCGCGGCGGCCCGGAAGGGACTCGACCTTGCGCTCAGCACCGACGAGGCGGTTCCCGCCCGAGTGCAGGGCGATGCGGCGCGCCTCGAGCGGCTGCTCGGGCACCTGCTCGAGAACGCCGTCAGGTTCACGTCGGCCGGGTCGGTGTCGCTCACGGCGGCCGTGACTGTGGGCGGGGACGAGGGACTGCGCCTTGCGCTCCGCATCCAGGACACGGGCCCCGGGCTCCCCGCGAGCCTGGCGACCGGCACCTTCGAGCCGTTCCGGCAGGCGGACAGTTCCTCGTCGCGGGAGCATGGCGGGGCGGGCCTCGGGCTGCCGCTGGCGCACCGGCTGGCCCAGCTCCTGGGTGGCAGCCTCGAGTACGCGCCCGTGCCTGGCGGCGGGAGCGCCTTCACGGTGCGGCTCCCCCTCCGCGCCGTGGAGGCCGGGGATGACGCCGCGCCGCGGGTGGTGGTGGCGGACAACAACCCGCTGATGCGCCTCCTGCTCTGCCGCCTGCTGGAGCGGGTGGGCCACACGGTGGCGCCGGCCGCGGATGCCGCGGAGCTGGACCGGGCGCTGGCGCAGGGGCCGGCCGAGCTGGTGTTCCTCGACCTGCACCTGCCCGGCCTGGCCGGCGCCGATCCCGTGGCCTGGGTGGGCGCCCGCACACCGCTCGGGGCGCCGCCCGTGGTGGCCCTGCGCGCCGGCGCGGGAGACACCACGCCGCTCCCGCCGCACGCCGCCGGGGAACTGGTGCTGCCCGTGACCGAGGCGGCGCTCGGCGCCGCGCTGGCCGGGTGGCGCACGGCGGCGGCGCGCTAGCCTCCCGACAGCTCCACTCGCCCGGTTTCCCGCCCGCCCCCGCCGGGGGAGCGTCGCCTCCCCCGCCCGGCCGTGCCCGGCACCCCTCCAGGGGCCACCCAGCCTTCTTGTCAGGCACGAGGGCCGTGGTGGTGGCGCATTCACGCATTACATCCCGATGACAATGCGAAGGCGCGTGACGGGAGTCACGGGACCGGCAGCGACGCGAGGCTATCTACAGCGCTCACGCCGGCGGGGCGCCCCGCGCCCGGCGGCATTGGCGGCATCCTTGAGCACTTTCGTGCATTGGAGAGACGGTTCATGACCAAGCATCCTTCGCGTTCCCGTGTCCTGATCCCGGGCGCGGTGACGCTGCTCGCCCTCGCGGCCTTCGCTCCTGGCCTCCGGGCGCAGGACACCACCTCGAGCGGCACCAGCTCGAGCACGACGACCATGGGCCAGGACACCACCCTGCCGTCGCAGCTCCAGCCCCTCTTCCAGGGGATCACGCTGACCCCGGACGTCAAGCGCCAGGCGGCCGCCGTGTGGGAGCGGCATTCGGGCGGCGTCGGCGCCGGGGTCGGCGACTCGGCCGGCCGGCCCGGGATCCAGGGTAACGACACCATGCCCGCGCAGCCCGGGAGCTCCAGCAACCCGGGGCGCGACATGATCACGCAGGCACTGACCGACGAGCTGCGCGCGCTGCTCACGTCGCCGTCGGACAAGGCGATCTTCGACCAGAACGTGGCGTCGTACCGGAAGGGCATGGGCCACGACATGCCGCACGACTCGGCGGGCCAGGGCGGCAAGGACCACAAGATGCCGTCGCCGTCGGACACGAGCGGGACGGGCGGGACCAGCGGGTCCCAGCCGTCCCCGTCGCCGTCGGGGCGGCCGTAAGGCCGCGCCACGGCATCCTCGAGCCACAGGGAGTCCTCGCATGACGACACGCACCCCGCGTGCCCTCGCGCTCCTGGCCGGGACCGCCACGCTCGCCGCCCTCGCGGCGGGCGTGCCGGTGTCGCTCCGGGCGCAGGACACCACCTCCACCGGCGGCAGCACGGCGCCGGGGAGCAGCACGATGGACAGTACCGGACGGACCGAGGGTTACGGCAGCACCACCGCGTCGCGGGACACGATCCCGTCGGTCCTCGCCCCGCTCTTCCAGGGGATCCGGCTCACCGCGGACCAGAGCCGGCAGGTGGCCGAGATCTGGGATCGCACGTACAACGGCATGGGCGCCGGCGCGGCGGTGCCGGCGGCGGATTCCCTGCCAGCCTCGGGTGACAGCACCAGCCAGCAGAACGACTCCAGCAGCGTGGGGATGGGGCGGCAGTCCAGCCTGCCGCAGTCGCTGACGCAGGAGCTGCGCGCGGTGCTGACGAAGAAGAAGGACCTGCGGAAGTTCGACCGGAACGTGGAGAAGTTCCGGGCCGAGCGCGGCAGCGGGATCTCCGACTCGGTGCCGCAGGGCGGGCACCCGGCGGACTCGACCCCGCCGCCTCCCGGCAGCACGCGGGACACCACGGGCACCACGGGCGAGCCGACGGAACGGCCCAACCCGAGCCCCCCGCCGCCGTCGAGCGAACCCTCGGGCGATCCGACGGGCAAGCCCTGATCCAGGCGGGACGGGAAGAACAGCGAGGGCCCGGGAGCGATGCTCCCGGGCCCTCGTTGGCGTTCACCGCGGTCAGTGGCGGCCCAGATAGAGCTGCAGGCCGCCACTGCCGCCGCCCACCAGGAGGTCGGGGACGCGGTCACCGGTCAGGTCGCCGAATGCGGGGGCGCTGAAGGCGGGCCAGTCGGGCGCGCTGCCGGCGAGCTCGAAGGCCCACGCAGTGCGGTTGCCGCGGTTCAGGTAGATGGCCGGCGGGCCGGCCTCGGTGCCGACCACGAGGTCGAGGTCGCCGTCGGCGTCGAGGTCGGCGAGGCGGGGGACGCTGCGGCGGCCGGGGCGGATGCCCTCCCACTCGTCGCTCACCAGGGTGAAGCGTGGAGCGGACGGGGTGCCGTCGTTGCGGTAGAAGTTGAGGGTGCCGGACGATTCGCCCACGAGGAGGTCGAGGTCGCCATCGCCGTCGAGGTCGCCGAGGGTGGGGGTGGTGTGGCTGCCGCGGGTGATGCGGACGAGCGCGCTGTCGGCCAGGGTGAAGGTGCCGGCGTCGTTCCGGTAATACTGGATGGCGTCGCGCCAGGTGCCGAGGACGAGGTCGGGGTCGCCATCGCCGTCCAGGTCGGCGAGGGCGGGGGCGTACTGGTAGCCGGGCCGGACGGCGAGGAGGCCGGCATCCTGGAAGGCGGGCGCCGCGGCGGTGCCCGTGTTGCGGAACAGCGTAAGTGAGGCGGTGGCCCGGTCCGCCGGGCCAATGCGGTTGCCGACGAGGAGGTCGAGGTCGCCGTCGCCGTCGATGTCGCCGAGGGCGGGGCTCGACTCGCTGCCGACGTCCAGCCCGTCGAGGAAGCGGGCGCTCCGGATGCGCCACTGGCCCGGCGCCACCTGCTCAAGGTGATAGAGGTTGTCGGCGCTGGTGCGGTTGGGATCGTAGGCGCCGCCGATGACGCCGACGAGCATGTCGACGTCGCCATCGCCGTCCATGTCGGCGACGGTGGGGGCGTTGTAGCCGCTGGTGCGGAGGGGGGCGCCCACCGGGAACGGCTCCGGCTTCTCCTTCATGGAGGGCGCAGCGCAGGTACCGGTGTTCCGGATCCAGAGGAGGCCGGGCTCGAAGAAGTCGCCCCAGAGGAGGTCGGGGTCGCCGTCCTGGTCCACGTCGCTCACCGCCATGGTGTTGGCGCCGTGCAGACTCGGCCGGGAGACGGGGCCGGCCGTGGGCAGGGTGTCGGCGGCCTCACCGCCGATGATCAGGATGTTCTCGAATCGCTCGGTAAGCAGCTGGAAGCGCGGGCCGGTGGCGGGATCGAGCGTGGCCATCTCGTAGCGGGCCACCGAGCCGTCGACGCGGCCGAGCAGGAGGTCGAGCTTGCCGTTGCAGTCGAGGTCGGCGAGCTGGGGGATGTTCTGGCGGTCGGCGAAGACGGGCGCGCCGTCAACGTCCCGGAGGGAGTCGGCCGCGAGCACGAGCCTGGGCGCCTTCGGCCCCCCCTCGTTCCGGTACCAGCGGATGTAGCTGAAGGGCGACTCGGCGAGGAGGTCGAGGTCGCCGTCCGTGTCCACGTCCACCAGCCGGCTCCACTCCCCCACGTCGAGGTCCTGCCAGCGGTCGGTGCGCCACACCCAGCGCGCGCCGACGCGCTCGAGGAACATCATGCGGCCGGGACGGTCCTGGACGAAGAGATCGAGGTCGCCGTCGCCATCGATGTCGGCGAGCTGGGGGCGGGGGCGCTCGAGGCCGCCCAGGAAGGGAAGCGGGTAGGCGTGCCCGGCGGTGTCCCGGACAGGGATGGCGTCCACACTCCGCGTGAAGCCGGCGAGCGACGGGGCCGGCGCCGGCTGCTGCGCGGTGAGGGAGGCAGGGGTGCAGCCGACGGCGCCGAGGAACAGCGCCGCCAGCGTGGCGCGGCGGCTCACGGCCGCCCGGCTCCCCCGAGCCCGAGCGCGGTGGCGAAGCGCCCGACGGGGATCACCTGCCGGAGCGCGCCGGTGCGCGCATCGAGGAGGACCAGGGTGCCGCTGGCGCGGGTGGCGCCCTCGCCGGCGTGCATGCCGTGGTGCATGGTGTCCGCCGCCGTGGGCGCGCGGGGTGCGAGCTGCCGGCCGTGGCTCGAGACGTAGACGGTGCGCCCGTCCCGGCTCACCCGGACCCCGTGCGGCTCGGCGAAGGCGGAGTCCTTGAGCTCGGCGGCCACGGTCCAGCTCGCCGCGTCCACCCGGGTCACCGCCCCGCTCCGCTGGTTGCCGAGCCAGACGCTGCGCCCGTCGGGGCTCCAGGCCAGCTGGTAGCCGAAGGGGAGCACCGCCACCGCGTGCCGGAGGACGGGAAGCGGCCCAGTGACGTCGAAGTCGAGGAGCCGCGCGGTGAGCTGGGTGGAGGCGGCGAGCCGGCGCCCATCGGGGGCCAGCTCGAGGGTGACGTAGGCGTGGAGCGGCCCGGCGACATCCGCCAGCTCCACTCGGCCGGCGGTGTCCACCACCGCCAGGCGGTTGTCGCCGAGGCCGGAGACGTAGAGCCGGCCGGAGAGCGAGTCGACGGCGATGCCGTGCGGGCGCGGCAGCAGGACGTCGAGCTCGTCCACCAGCGCCATGGTGGAGCGGCGGATGATCCCCACGCTCGACGGGGGACTGACCGCGGTCATGGAGCGGCTGGCGTAGAGCCGGTCGTGGCGCGGGTCGAGCGCCAGCATGCCCGGGGTCTCCATGCGCGCCTGGCCGAGGAGCCGGTTGTCGCGGGAGAACTTGGCCACGGCGCCGTCGCCGATCAGGGTGACGTACCAGGCGGAGCCGTCGGGCTCCGCCACCACGGCGTGGGGCTTGGCGTTGGCGGTGAAGCCGAAGTCCTGCAGGTTGACCGTCGCCACCACCGCGCCCGCGAGGGGCTCGATGATGGAGACGGTGGCCTCGTCCTGGTTGGGGACGTAGAGACGGGGCGCGCCCGCGTGGCTCGCGGCCGCGGCGGGCGCCGTGCCCCCCGCCCCGCCCGCCGACGGCGCCGCACACGCGGCACCGAGGGCGAGCAGGACGAGGAGCGAGGGGCGGAGGGCCCGGATCATGGCGTCATCGGGGCGCTCTGGTCGCGAAGGAGGAACAGCCCCTCGTAGGCGCTCGAGACCAGGATGGTGCCGCTCTTGAAGTAGGGGTAGTTGTTCCAGGTGCCGCCGAAGCCGGGGCCGTTGTCCCCGACCGGGACCACGTCGAAGAAGCCGACCTCCTTGGGGTTCAGGCGGTCGGAGATGTCGATGACGCGGAGGCCGGCCTGGTAGTTGGACTCGTACATCCGGTCACCGCGGATGTAGAGGTTGTGGTCGGTGGCCTTGGTCTCGCCGATGTACTCGCCCACCACGACGGGGTCGTCGAGCTTGCTCACGTCGAAGATGATGGTGCGGGTGCCCTTGGTGGCCTTGCCCTGCACCTCATCGAGCTCGTCGTTGACGTAGAAGTACTTGTGGTCCTCGGTCAGCCAGCCCTGGTGGATGTAGCCGAAGTCGGGGTAGCTGGCGCGGCCCACGGCCACCGGCTTCGACTTGTCGGTGACGTCGCCGATGGAGAGGTGGGTCTCGTTGCCGCCGAAGCAGATCTCGTGGCCGTTGTAGCGGCTGTCGGGGCCGTGGTACATGACGCACTGGACGTCATGGCTGTAGCCGGTGCCGGCGAAGCCGGTGCCCATGTCCTGGAAGCAGCCGAGGAAGACGGGCTTCCGCGGGTCCCGGGCGTCCACCATGTGAAGGCCGCCGCCGCAGGTCTCGCCGCCGGCGTTGGCGCCGGTGATGAAGACGGTGTTGGTGGCGGGGTTGGTGGCCACGTTGTGGGCAGCGCTCACCCGGTCGTAGGTGACGTCGGGGGTGAAGAGCTGCGGGGTGCGGACGCTGCGGAGCCGGGTGAGGTCGAAGACCTGCATGCCGTGCTTCGGCGCGCCGTCGGAGACGATGTACACCCAGTTCCCCATGACCTTGAACTCGCGCCACACGGTGGCGGGGGCCGCCTCGGTCTTGGGCAGGTTCCCGAGGTAGCGGGGGCGCGTGGGATTGCTGACGTCCAGGAAGCTGGTGCCGTCGGCACGGCCGACGATCGCGTATTCCTTGCCGGTCTCGGGATCGGTCCAGCCCCAGACGGTGTTGAGCCGCGCGGTGCCGCCGCCCATCTCGGCGGTGGGCACCAGGGCCAGCAGGTTGGTCTGGCGGCAGTCGAACTCGCCCACCTTCCCGTCGGCGCACTGCGCTTCCTTGCCCGCGATGGCGGCGGGGCGGAACACCTGGCCGCGGAGCGTGCTCTGCGTCAGGCGGCCGGCCGCCCCCCGGGCCAGGATCACCGCACGGCCCTCGGCGAAGTCGGCCTGGCCCATGCCCGCCACCAGGAAGTCGGCGCCCGCGGCCAGCGTGCCGCCGAAGCCGCCCTGGACCTTGGTGCTGTCGTACACCATCCGGGTGACGGCGGTGGCCACGCCGGCCGTGTCGAGCGTGAAGCGGAACACCGCCCCCCGGAACTGGTTGGCCCCCTGGGCTCCCACCACGACGTCCCTGCCCGCCGACGCCAGCGCGCCGCCAAACTGCGTGTTCGGGGTGCTCACGAACGGGAAGAGGCTCCCGCCCTGGTTCCACCGCTTCTGGGCAGTGTCGTAAGTGAAGCGCGCCACCCGGCCCTGCCCCTGCGCAAAGCCGGGGGCGCCGATGTAGGCCGCGCCCTCGTGCAGCAGCACCGCGGCGCCGAACTGCGCGTTGGCGCGCTGCGCGCCCGGCGCGCCCTGCCCGCCGCCGATCGGCAGCTGCAGGGCCCCGCCCTCCTGCTTCCAGCTGCCGTCGGCGTCACGCCGGAAGACGTAGGCGGCGCCGGCGTTGGAATCGGCCTGCAGCGCACCGACCAGGATCAGGTCCTTCTGCAGCGCGAGGGCCGCGCCGAAGCCCGTGGCGGGCTTGAGGCTGGCGGGACGGAGCTTGGCCTCCTGGGTCCAGGTGCCGTTGC
>JBGAOL010000038.1:0-16118 GCA_044221825.1 Gemmatimonadales bacterium | reverse complement strand
GGCGCCAAGCACGCGGGCGCCCTGGCGGACGCGGGGCACCACCATGCGGGCCAGGAAGTCGGGCGGGGACATGAGGGGGGCGAGGTCGCAGCCCTGGTTGTTCATGGCCGCCTGCTGGATGGACTGCTGCAGCATCTGGTCGTCGGACCAGGCCCAGGCGTAGGAGGGGAAGAGCTCGATGCCGGTGAGGCCGTCCGGGCTCACGGCGCGCCAGCGGAGCTGGATGATGTTCTGGGGACAGCGGGCCATGTTCTGCGCCCAGGAGACGCCGCCCTCCACCTTCCAGTCGCTCGGCACCAGCAGGTGCGCCACCTCGACGGGCTGGCCCCAGCCCTGGGCGTCCATGACGCGGACCAGCTTCATGCGGAACACGGTGCCTCCCGCGCGCGCGGGCCGCTGCTGCGCGGCCATGGGAAGGGCCCCCGCCACGAGGGCGGCGAGGACGAGGCTGGTCCAGCGAGGCATGATGGGGAGGCTCCCCGTCGGGGTGCCCACTAGAGTACGCAATTACGCCGAAAGCGCCACTGTGGCGCGGAGGCCACGCACGGACCGTCGGGCCGGTCCTACGGTGTGGCCGGGAGGAACGCCTCGACGAGCGCGGGCCAGGCGCTGATGAAGGTCAGGTCGCTGTTGACGATGAGCGCGGCGACGACCTTCTGCTCGGGGAAGATCATGAGGACGGACGTGCCGCCCATGGCACCGCCGGTGTGGCTCACCACGCGCCGGCCGTGGAACGGCCGGGCTCCCCAGCCGATGCCATAGCCGGTGGGCGAGCCGTCCCGCAGGCGCTGGCTGGTCCAGAGCGTCTCGGCCACCTCGCGGCGGAGGACGCGGCCGTCGAGGAGGTTCCGGCCCAGGCGGACGAGGTCCTCGGCGGTGGAAAGGAAGCCACCGCCGGCCCACTTGTAGCTGTTGTCCACGTAGGGGGCGTTCTGGGCGGGCGCCGCGTCGGTGGCATGGACGTACGCGCGGGCGCGGTGGGGAATGAGGCTGTCGGGCCACTCGGGCACGGTGTGCACCATGCCGAAGGGGCCGAAGACGCGCCGCTGCATGAACTGGAGGAACGGCTGGCCGCTGGCGCCCTCGACGATGGCGCTCATGAGGTTCCAGCCGTAGGTGGAGTAGCTGTAGCGGGTGCCGGGCTCGAAGAGGAGCGAGTCGTCCTCGAAGATCTTCAGGCCGGCGCGCACCGTGGGGTACGGCGCCATGCTGGCGAACTCGTCGCCGTTGTAGTGGCGGATGCCGGCGAGGTGCCCGGCCACCTGGCGGACGGTGATGGGCCAGCGCTTGCGGGGGAAGTCGGGGACGTAGCGCTGCACCTCGGCGTCGAGGTCGAGCTTGCCGTCCTGCACCAGCAGGCCCACGCCCACGGCCGTGACCGCCTTGGAGATGCTGGCGATGCGGAGCCGCGTCTCGGGGGTCACCGGGACCTGGTTCTCGATGTCGGCGAGGCCGAAGCCCTCGCTCCAGACCAGCTCGCCGTCGACGACCACCGCCACCTGGGCGCCGGGCACGCGGAGCGAGGCCATGCTGTCGCGGATGGCCTGGCGGGCGGCCTCGATCTGCGTGGCGTACCTCGGCGACGCGACCTGGGCGTGAAGGCCCTGGGGGAGCGAGACGAGCGAGGTAACGGCGAGGATGGTGGCGAAGCGGCGCATGTTGGGGTTCCGTGAGCTCAACGCAGAGGCGCAGAGGGCGCAAAGGGGCGCAGAGGAACTGCTCGTGCATGGTGGGCTCACCGCAGGGTGAGCCCGTCGTGCTATTGGGGGTGTGAGTTCGGGTCCGGCGACGCACCCGGAAACGAGCCTCAGCCAACGACGATGTTGAGCAGCCGGTTGGGCACGTGGATGACCTTCTTGGGCGCCTTGCCGTCGGTGAACTTGGCGATGGAGGCGTCGGCCAGGGCGACGGTGAGGGCGGTGGCCTGGTCGGCGTCGCGGGGGATCATGATCTTGCCGCGGGTCTTGCCGTTGACCTGCACGGCGACCTCGACCTCGTCGGAGCGCGTCAGCGCCTCGTCCCACTGGGGCCAGCCGGCGTCGAAGACCGAGCCGGTGCCGCCGAGCCGCTCCCAGCACTCCTCGGCGAAGTGGGGCGCGAAGGGGGCGAGCATGACGATCAGGTCGCGGACGATGGCCTTGTCGCCGCAGCCCGCCTCCTTCAGGTGGTTCACCAGCTCCATGAGCGCCGCGATGGCGGTGTTGTAGCGGAGCCCCTCGATGTCCTCGGCGCACTTCTTCTTGGTGGCGTGCCAGCGGACCACCACGTCCTTGGTGAGCTCGCCGCCGTCCTCGCAGCTGTCCACCATGCCCCAGACGCGGTCGAGGAAGCGGCGGGGGCCGCTGATGCCGGCGTCGCGGAAGTCCCCGCCCTGCTCGAGGGGGCCCAGGAACATCAGGTACATGCGGAAGGTGTCGGCGCCCCACTGCGCGATGTAGTCATCGGGGATGACCACGTTGCCGCGGGACTTGGACATCTTGGCGCCGTCCTTGACGATGAGCCCGTGCGCGCGGAAGCGCGTGAACGGCTCCTCGAACTGCACGTGGCCCAGGTCGTGGAGGACCATCGCCAGGAAGCGCGAGTAGAGGAGGTGCAGCACCGCGTGCTCGTTGCCACCGATGTAGGTGGTGACGGGGCACCAGCGGTCGGTGCGGGCCTTGTCGAACGGGCGGTCGTGGAACTCGGTGCTCGGATAGCGCAGGTAGTACCAGGCGCTGTCGAGGAAGGTGTCCGAGACGTCGGTCTCCCGGCGCGCGCGCGCGCCGCACGCGGGGCAGTCCACGTAGTACCACTCCTCGTGCCGCGCCAGCGGCGAGACGCCCGAGTCGTCGGGGCGGAAGTCCTCGATGGGCGGGAGGATGACCGGGAGGTCCTTCTCCGGCACGGGGACGGGCCCGCACTTGTCGCAGTAGATGATGGGGATGGGCGGGCCCCAGTAGCGCTGGCGCGAGATGCACCAGTCGTGCAGGCGGTACTGGACCACGCCCTTGCCGCAGTCGCGATCCACCAGCCAGTCGGTGATGGCGCGCTTGCCGGCCTCGGCTTCCATCCCGTCGAAGGGGCCGGAGTTCACGAGGTGGAAGCCGGCCACTTCGGTTTCCGCCGCGGTCATCGGCGTGCCGGGGGCCTGGCCCTCGCCGGCGAGGACGCGGACGATGTCGAGGCCGTACTGCCTGGCGAAGGCGAAGTCGCGCTCGTCGTGCGCGGGCACGGCCATGATGGCGCCGGTGCCGTACTCCATGAGCACGTAGTCGGCGATCCAGACGGGGATCGGCTTGCCGGTGGCCGGGTTGGTGGCGGTGGCGCCGATGAAGACGCCGGTCTTCTCCTTGTCCCCGACCTTGCGGCTGACGAGGTCCTTGGCCGCGGCCTGCGCCACGTACGCCTCGACGTCCTGCTTCCGGTCCGCGGTCGTGAGCTTAGCGACCAGCGGATGCTCCGGCGCGAGCACCATGAAGGTGGCGCCGAAGAGCGTGTCGGGGCGGGTGGTGAAGACGGTGATCTTCTCCTTCCCCGCCTCGAAGGTGATCTCCGCGCCTTCGCTCCGGCCCAGCCAGTTGCGCTGCGCGGTGCGGGTGGTGTCGGACCAGTCGAGGGTGTCGAGGTTCTTGAGCAGCCGCCCAGCGTAGTCGGTGATCTTGAAGAACCACTGCTCCAGGAAGCGCTGCTCCACCAGCGTGCCGCAGCGCTCGCAGTGCCCGCCCTCGACCTGCTCGTTGGCGAGCACGGTCTTGCAGTTGGGGCACCAGTTGACGCCGGCCTTCTTCTTGTACGCCTTCCCCGCCTTGTGGAGCTGCAGGAAGACCCACTGGGTCCACTTGTAGTAGTCGGGATCCGTGGTGGAGAGGGCGTGGCGCCAGTCGAACATCCCGCCGATCCGCTCCAGCTGGCGGCGGAAGTTGGCGATGTTGCGCGGGATGAGCTCCGCCGGGTGCACGCCCACCTTGATGGCGAAGTTCTCCGAGTGGATGCCGAAGGCGTCGAAGCCGATGGGCTCGAACACCGTGTGGCCCATGAGCCGCTTGAAGCGCCCGTAGACGTCGCTGCCCGTGAAGGCGAACATGTTCCCCACGTGCAGCCCCTCGGCCGAGGGGTAGGGGAACATCATGAGGTTGTAGAAGGGACGCGTCGGGGCGTCGAGGTCGGGCTGGTTGGTGCCGCGCTCGGCCCAGCGGGCGCGCCACTTGGCCTCGACGACTTCGGGATCGTACGGGGTGGTCATAGGGGCGGAAATCTATCTTGCTCGTAGCGGCGGAGATATGCTCCGCCGACTGGATCCCCACTTTCCCTCCGACAGCCGGGGATCGATGGCGGAGCATAGCTCCGCCGGCGGGGGCCCCCTGCCACGGGAGGGGACGGGGTCTAGACTTGGCTCCACCTCAGAAATCCCTCATGGCGGACTCCCGGCAGCTCTTCATCCGGAAGATGTACCTGACGGCCCTCGGCCTGGCCGCGGCGCTCGGGGTGGCATTCACCGGGGTGCTGTGGGTGATGTACGGCCGGGAGATGCCGGGGACCGGGTTCTGGCGCGCGGTGGCGCTGGCCTGGGTGGTGTACTTCGGGCTCGCCTGCCTGGTGGTGCTCTTCATCGTGAGCTGGGCCGTGCGGAACGTGCTCCGGCCCCTCGGCAACACCGTGGCGGTGGCCAGCCGGGTGGCGCAGGGGGACCTCACGGTGAGCCTCTCCGCCATCGGCACCCGCCAGGCGGACGACCTGACCAAGTCCCTCGGCACCATGGTGGGCGAACTCCGGTCGCTGGTGGGCGCCATCCGCTCCAGCGCGCAGGATGCCGCGGCCATGGCGCAGCAAATCTCCTCCTCCACCCAGCAGATGAGCGCCTCCACCCAGGAGGTGAGCGGCACCTGCAACGACCTCACCGACCGCGCCACCCGCCAGGCGGCGCTGGTGCGGAGCACCGCGGACGACGCGGCGCGGATCCTCGAGATCGCCCAGGGGCTGGCGACGAGCGCGGCGGAGGCGGCGGAGCGGAACGCGTCCCTGGCGGCGCTGGCCCGCGCCCATCGCGACGACCTGGAGCTCTCGGTGAGCGCGCTGGAGCAGCTGGCGCAGGAAATCGAGAGCGGCGCCGCGGAGGCCGCCGACCTGGCGCACGCCTCCGAGGAGATCGGCAAGTTCGTGACGCAGACCAAGGCCATCGCGCGGCAGACGCACATGCTGGCGCTCAACGCCGGCATCGAGGCGGCGCGCGCCGGCGAGGAGGGCAAGGGCTTCGCGGTGGTGGCCGAGGAAGTGCGGAAACTCGCCGGCCAGGCGGCCCAGGCGGCGACGCTCACCAGCGACATCGTACGCGCGGTGCAGGAGAAGGTGGGCACCGCGCAGGGCCGCCTCCTCCGGCTGGCCGAGGGCGGCCAGGCGGCGCGCGACACGGCGCGGAAGGCGGCGCAGGGCCTCACCCTGGTGGCGGACGAGGCCAACCAGACCGACGAATGGAGCCGGCAGATCTCCACCTCCTCCCGGGAGGTCCGCACGCTCATCGACGGCATCGCCACGCGGGTGCTGGAGGTGTCGAGCGGCACCGAGGACGTGGCGGCGGCGGCGCAGGAGATCGCGGCGAGCGCGCAGGAGCTCTCGGCCAGCACGGAGCAGGTGGCGGGCTCGGCCCAGGCGCTGTCGGAGACGGCGCAGGGGCTGTTTGGGCAGGTGGGGAAGTTCCGGGTGGAATAGACGGCGCTCGGGGAGCGCCTGGTGCGGACTCCTCAACGAGAGGCGCGGGAGGGCGCAGAGGGCCGCAGAGGAACCGTTCGGGCGGCGCGGGCTCACCCAGGGTGAGCTCCGCTGTGTTCTTGTGGGTGTGTGTTCGGGTCCGGCACCATTCCCAGCCGTGCTGCCAGCGCCTACTCCTCAGTTCACGGCACTTTCAGGAGAGCCTTCCCACTCCGGGCGCAGGTCCTGCGGCCCTCCCCGTCTCCGCGCCTCTGCGGTAAACCAACGCACAACCCCCAGCTCTACCCCCGCGCCAGGAGCGCCGAACGCAGGGCCTCCGCCTGCTCGGTCGCCGTCGGGAAGAGGGACTGGCCGCGCTCGGCCGCCTCGTAGTGGGCCACGAGGTCCAGGTGCGTGCCGCGGCCGTCGAAGGCGCGGACGCGGGCGAGGAGGCGCGAGGAGAGGGCGGCGAAGGCGAAGCCGGGGAGGCCCAGCGCCGTGTCGCTCGCGGCGAGGACCAGGTCGAGGCCCCACTCGTCGGTCTCGAGGGGTTGGGTGCCGAGGGTGTGGGTGGCGTCCACGAAGAGGTGCACGCCCGCGCGGCGGCGCACCACCTTCGCCAGCTCCATGAGCGGGGCGGGCGTGCCGCCGGGCTCGGCGTGCGCCATCACCACGGTGTCCACCTCGGGGCTGCCGAGGTAGGTGGCGAGCCAGTCGGGCTGGTGGGTGGTGCCGGGCTGGACGTGGAGCCGGAGCACTTCCTTGCCGAGCCCCTCGGCGGTGTCGGCCAGGTGAGCGCCGTGGGGGCCGCCCACCAGCACCAGCGCCCGCTGCTCGATGGCGCCGCGGAGCGCGATCTCGCGCAGGAGCGCCACCGGCCCCGGCAGCGTGACCACCGGGTTCCGGGTGCGGAAGAGGCCGCGGAGGCGGAGCGTCGCCTCGGCGAGGGCGGCGCTCAGGGGACGGCCTGCCGGGGCACCAGCGCGTCGCGCTGCGCCACGTGGTAGACGAGGCCGGCGAGGACCGTGACCGCCTGCTTCATGTCGGGCTCGGAGAGGTAGTCGCCCACGTCGAGGCTGGTGTGGTGGGTGCGGCTCTCGTAGTCGAGCGGGTCCTGGATGAACTGGAACGCCGGCAGGCCCACGCCCCAGAAGGCCAGGTGGTCGGTGGAGCCGGTGTTCTGGAGCGAGATGGTGGTGGCGCCGAGGTCGGCGAAGGGGGCGAGGAGCTGGGTGAAGAGCGGCTGCGCGGCGGTGTTCCCCTGCAGCCAGAGGCCGCGGATGGCGCCGGCGCCGTTGTCCACGTTGAAGTAGACGGAGAGCCGGTCGTGCTCGGGGCCGCGGGCGCCGGTGTAGGGGTCGCCGAAGTGGCGCATCACGTAGCCGGTGGAGCCGATGTAGTCGTCGCTGGTCTCCTCGCCGTCCCAGAGGCCGATGCGGATGGTGCGCCGCGGCTGGAGGCCGGTGGCCTTGAGCACGCGCAGCACCTCCATGGCGATGGCGCAGCCGGCCGCGTCGTCGGTGGCGCCGCTGCCGGCGATCCAGCTGTCGAGGTGGCCGCCCATCATCACCAACTGTGGCGCGAGGGTGGGGTCGGTGCCCGGCAGCTCGCCGATCACGTCGTAACCTAGGGAGTCCGGCTTCACGAACCGCGCGCTCAGCGACAGCGTGAGGCGGACGGGCTGCTTCGCCTCGACGAGGCGGAGGAGGCGGTTGAACTGCCCGCCCTCCACGACGAAACTCGGCACCCCGCCCCACGCCGCCGCCGGGTAGCCCCACCAGCCGTAGGCGCCGAGCGTGCCCTCGGTGCTGCTCGGGTCCACGAGGGCCAGCGCGCCCTCCCGCGCCAGGAAGGCGGCGAGGCGGCGCCGGGCGGCCATCGAGGCCTTCCAGTCGGTCACGTCCTTCGCGAAGCTCTCGGGCTCACCGCCGGCGGGGAGGCGGGAGAGGCTGTCGAGTTCGGCCGAGGTCCAGCGGCGCATGGGGCTGGCGGACCGATCGGTGAGCGACGTGATGGTGCCGTTCAGGAGGATCTTGCCGCGGAGCTTGCCCTTGAGCGCCACCGTGTCGGAGTCGGCGCGGAGGCGGATGGCCATGACGGGCGCCGTGATGGCGCCGCGGGTGGCGGGGCTCCAGGCGCGCGGGAAGGCGTTGAGGCGCATGTAGAACGGCGCCACCATCTCCGCGCTGTGGCGGTCCACCACCCAGCTCGGCGTGGCGCGACCGTGCGGCTCGAGCTCGGCGCGGAAGCCGTGGCCGCGGAGCCAGTCGCGGGCCCAGCGTGCCGCCTGCAGGTAGCCGGGCGAGCCGGCGAGCCTGGGCGGCTGCAGGTCGGAAAGGCCGAGGGCGATGGCCATGACCTGCGAGCGGTTCATCGCCTCGTCGCGGATGCGGGCCAGGGCGGCGGTGTCGATCCGCTCGATGGTGGGCGGCCCCTGCATGGCCCGGCGCTGGCCGGCGTTCTCGGGATAGGTGGGCGCCTGCTGCGCGGCGAGTGGCAGGGCCAGGAGGGCGGCAAGGACCAGCGGGCGGCGGCTCATGAGGAGGGGCTGAAGCGATCGCGCTTCAGGGCGGCAAGGGTCTTGTCGAGGTGGCGGACGGCGCGGGCCGTCGGGTAGCGGTCCAGCAGGCGACGGATCTCCCGCATGGCGTGGCCGGGATCGTCGAGGTGATGCTCGTACACCCGGATCAGCGCCAGGCCGATGCGGATGTCGTCACGACGCGACAGGGGGCGCTGCTCGCGAAACTCCTCCAGCTCGATCCGCGCCTTCTGCGCGATGCCGAGCGGCCCGGCGAGCAGTTCCGCCCGACGCACCTGCGCCTCGGCATCGCCCTCGGCGGCGCGCGCGGCGTATTCGGCCGCGGCGGCGGCGAACTCGTCCCGCGCCACCAGGGCCTCGATGCGCGAGTAGCCGATGCGATGGCGGCCCAGCCCCACGCTATGGACGGCGCGCTCCGCGAAGGCGAGCAGCGGGTCCAGCAGGTTGTCCAGCACGGCGTGGGTCAGGCCGTAGAGCGACCACAGCGCGCCCACCACCAGCAGCGCGTCGGGCGTGACGCCGGTGGCCCACAGGGCCAGCGCCACGAGCGTGCCGAAGATGAGGAGGAACCGGGCTGCGTACCGGATGAGGTCGAACGGATCCACTCGGCAACTTAGGAACGGCGGGGGCGGCCCGGCAAGTTGACAGGAGGGACGGCGCCCGCCTAAATCCCACCACCTTCGATCCCTCCTCTCCTGGAGCCCGCGTGACCCCCGACCTGAGCCGCCGCGATTTCCTCGGCGCCGCCGGTGCCGCCCTCGCCGCCAGCCGCCTGGCCGGCGCCCCCGCCCCGCTCGGGGCCCCCGCCCTGCTCCTGCGCGGCGAGAGCCAGCCGGCGGGCGTGGGCTCGCCCAACGCCAAGCCGGGGATTGCCCTGGCGCTGGAGCTGATGGGGAAGGGCACCGACACGCTGGATGCGGCGGTGGAGGGGGTGAAGATCCCCGAGCTCGACCCCAAGGACAACTCCGTGGGCTACGGCGGCCTCCCCAACGAGGACGGCGTGGTGCAGCTCGACGCCTCCTGCATGCACGGCCCCACGCGCCGGGCCGGCGCGGTGGCGGCGCTCGAGGGCATCAAGACGCCGAGTGAGGTGGCGCGGCTGGTCCTCAAGTACACCAACCACATCCTGCTCGTGGGCGAGGGCGCGAAGCGGTTCGCGCTCTCCTTCGGCTTCAAGGAAGAGGACCTGCTGACCCCCGAGTCGCGGGAGGCCTGGCTCCGCTGGCGGGCCAACCGCGGTGCCAATGACGACTGGGTGAACGTCCCGGAGAACGGGCCCCCGATGGCGCGCGTGACCGGCACCTGCAACCTGAACCTGGTGAACCGGAACGGCGACATCTCCAGCATGACCACCACCAGCGGCCTGTCGTGGAAGGTCCCCGGCCGCGCAGGCGACAGCCCGATCGTGGGCGCCGGGCAGTACACCGACAACACCGTCGGCGCCGCCGGCTCCACCGGCCTCGGCGAGGCCAACATCATGGTGTGCGGCGGGTTCCTGACGGTGGAGCACATGCGCCGGGGCATGAAGCCGGCGGACGCGGCGCTCGAGACCATCAAGCGCGTGGTGGCGATGCTCCCCGACCGGTGGGTCAAGCCCAACGGCCGGCCCGGGCTCAACCTCAACTTCTACGCGCTCAACAAGCGCGGCGTCACCGGGGCGGCCTCGATCTACCCGAGCCAGTACGCCACCAGCGAGGGCAGCCAGGCCGTGCTCCGCGACACCGCCTACCTCTTTCCGGGGGATTGATGCGACAGGGACGACTCGCGGCCGCGGCCGCGCTCGCAGTGCTCCTCCTGGCCGGCGCGCAGCCGGCGGCCGCGCAGTCGGGCGAGCCGCAGGTGCCGTGGAAGGACAGCTTCTACCCGTACTTCCCGTCGCTCGCCAACGACTTCCCGCTGCTCATGATCCACTACGAGCAGCGGAAGGCCAACGCCGACTACTTTGCCCGGACGGCGTACGCCGGGCTCTTCTCCTTTGACTTCGGCGCCAGCACCCGGGGCAGCCGGCAGGCGCTGGCCACCTTCCACGCGCCGCTCCTCTGGAAGCAGTACCGCCTCAACGCCCGCGCCGGCGCCATCCGCGCCTCCCGCTTCGGCTACTTCGGGATCGGCAACGACACGGAGTACGACGGGGACCTGGTGAAGAACAGCCAGCCCTTCGTGTACCGCGCCAAGCGCACCCGCTACCTCGGCGAGGTGGAGGTGTCGCGCGCGGTCGCGAAGCGCACGTTCGTGGCGCTCACCGGCGGGATCGAGCACAGCGTCCTGAGCGACCTCCCTCGTCCCTCCACCTTCCGCACCGACTTCGGCTCGTCGGACGTGGAGGACACCGACGTGCGCGGCCGCGCCACCCTGGTCTTCGACGCGCGCGACAACGAGTACAACACCCACAACGGCGTCTTTGCGCAGACCTCGCTCACCGTGGGCAGCGGGGGCGACAACTACACCCGCGTCACCGGCGACCTGCGCGGCTACGTCTCCATCCGCGAGGGCACCGTGGTGGCCGCGCGCGTGGCCGGTTCCGCCATGTCGCGGAAGGCCCCGCTCAATGCCCGCTTCGAGATGCCCACCTGGGAAGGCGAGATCAGCGTCCTCGGTGGCGCCAACAGCCATCGCGGGGTGGACTTCCAGCGCTTCGCCGGCCGGAGCGTCCTGTTCGGCAACTTCGAGGTGCGCCACGACCTCCTCAACCTCGGCGACCTCGGCGCCTTCACGCTGATCGGCTTCCTCGACGCCGGCCGCGTCTTCGAGGCCGAGGACTTCGAGCTCACCACCAAGGACCTGACGGTGGGCGGCGGCGCGGGCCTCGCCATGCGGGTGATGCGCTTCCCCATCTGGGTCTTCAACTTCGGCACCGGGCCGGACGGGTTCCAGTTCTCCGCGGGGACGGGCTGGGCCTTCTAGATCCCGAAAGCGCGGCCCTCGGCTCGCGCCCGTTGTCCGGAGAAACGCCACGGGCCGCCATCGACGACGATGGCGGCCCGTCGCGTTCTTTCCGGCGGCTGGCCTACGCCCCGACCTTCGCCCCGGTGACGAGTGCTGCGATGTCGCGGATGGTGGTGAAGCCGCGGTCGCGCGCGTACCAGGTGCGGATGTGGCGGTAGCGCTCTTCCTTCTCCATGGTGTCCTTGTGCGCCATCACCCATGCCTGCAACTCCGCGGGCCGCGGGCCCCAGTGGCCGAGTGGCTGGAAGGCGGCGTCGAGCGCAATGACGATGGGGATGGAGCGCGAGCCGTTGGTCAGGTAGGCGTCCATGAGCGCCGGCGTGCTGTCGCGATCCACGATGCGGAGCTCGAGCCCCGGCTGCCCCTCCACCCAGCGCGCCACGGCGGGGATGGTGTTGGACGCGTCGCCGCACCAGTCGGCGGCGATGACCAGGAGGTGGCGCGCCTCGGCCAAGCCGAGCGGCGCCTTGAGCTCATCCGGCTGCCGGGCGATGCGGTACATGCCCTGCCAGAGCTCGCGCTTGTCCGCGGCGGCGGCCTGCACGAATTGCGGGAACGGGAGTGCCCCGTTCCAGATTGCCTGATAGTCGATGGCGGTCATGGGATGATCCTTCACGTGTCATCTATAATCGCGGGAGGGGCGTGAAGTTCCCCTGAAGGCTGGGTGGGGCGTGGGAAAGCGGCCACGCGTGCCGGGGCGGGGATGGGCGCGGCCCAAGGGCCGCGCTCTCGATGAAGATGTAGATTGGGGCATGACTGCGACCCGCCGCCGCGACGGAGAAGCCACCAAGGAACGCCTGCTGCAGGCGGCCCTGGACCTCTACACCACCGTCGGGTTCCTGCCCACCACCACGCCCGCGCTCGCCGCGCGCGCCGAGGTGGCGGAAGGGACCATCTACCGGCACTTCTCGAGCAAGGAACACCTGCTCAACGAGGCCTATCGCCGGGCGCAGCGCTGGGCGCTGGCGGAGCTCGAGGCGGTGGCCAACGACCGGGTGCGCCGCCCCGCCGAGCGGTTGGCGCTGCTGGGGCGCGCGCTGGTGGACGCGGCGGGGAGGGAACCGTCACTCATCCGCATGCTCTTCTCCACCGCGCACGAGGGCTTCCTGGACGACCAGAGCCTCGGCACCCGCCGGGCGTTGCTCGAGGGACTGGAGCAGTTGATGGCGAGCGGGAAGGCGGACGGCCAGGTACGCGCGGGGCCGGCCGAGCTGTGGGCCGGCGTCTGGCTCACGCTGGTGCGGCACGCGGCGGAGCGGGTGGCGAGCGGCGAGTGGGCGGCGGACGGCGCCCCCGCGGCGCTCACCCTCGAGGCGGCGTGGGACGCCGTGGCGGCGCGGGGGGTCTAGGGGCTCGGTGCGGCGGCGGGCTTGCCGACGGCGGAAATGGCCCGCGGGTTGGCGACGGGCCGGGTGAAGCGGATGGTGCGCTCGGTACCCCCGCCGAGCGGCCGGACGATCCACGTGCCGTCCTCGAGGTAGGCCACCGAATCGCCGGGCCAGCGGGTGGGATGGGTGCCCGTGGCGCTGAGGGGCTGCACCTCGCCGCTGGCGAGGTGGGCGCAGATGCCGGGTCCGCCGGCGCAGGCCACGGCCTCGCCGAGGGGCGGGTCGCCGAGGAGGACGCGGAAGGCGGAGTCGGCGAGGGCGGCGTCACCGGGGGCCACGGGGGTGAGCTCGCCCGTGGCGGGCGGGGCGGGGAGGGTGAAGATGGCCTCGCCACGGCGCGCATAGATGGTGGCGCCGTCGGCCGACCAGGCCAGCGCGTCCACCGTGTTGCCAGCCAGCTGCACGCTCCGCTCGGCGCCGTTGACCAGGTTCATGACCACGAGATTCCCGGGGGTGGTATCCCCCGGGGCACGGGTGCGGACGAAGGCCACCATCGTCCCGCCCGGCGCGAGCGCCGGCAGCGCCTCGTCCACGCGGGAGAAGGTGAACTGGAACGGCGTCCCCCCCTCCGGCTTGGCGGCGAAGAGATCGCCGAGGCCGTCCTCCCCGTCGGCTACGAAGACGAAGAACGGCTCCTGCCCCGCGTTGATCTTGTTGGAGAGGGGCGAGAGTGTCCCGCGGCACGCCACGGTGCCGAGCAGCAGTGCCACGCCCGCCAGCTGCATGCACCTCATCGCCGTTCCTCGACTTTCGCCTCGAGCAGCCACCAGCCGTCGGGGTCCACCACCACCGACGCGGGGGCCTTCCGCACGTCGCGCAGCTCGAAGGTGGTGACGGGCCCGTCCACGGGCACGGTGACGCGCCGGCCGTCCACCGCCACCACCAGGTTGGGGAGGCGGAATGTGCCCCAGGCCGGGTCCTGCACCTGCGTGATGCTGCCGCGGAGCCGGCCGCCCTCCCGCTTCCACGCCAGGGTGAGCCTGGGATAGCCCGGCCGCGTCAGCGCCTGCTCGAAGTACCAGGTGAGGTCCGTCCCCGCCGCCTCACTCATCACCGCCGCGAAGTCGGAGGAGAGCGCCGTGCCGTGCTGGAAGCGGCGGTAGTACTCGCGGATGCCGCGCTGGAAGGCGCTGTCGCCGACGAGGCCGCGCAGCGAGTGCAGCACCCAGGAGCCCTTCGGATAGTTGTTGGTGTTGAGGAGCCCCATCAGGTCGGTGGCGGCCGGGTCGATGATGGGGCGCGCCGTGGCCGGTGACGCGAAGATGCTCCGCGCCTGCCGCTGCATCTCCGCGCGGAAGGCGCTGTCGCCGTCGGCGTGGCCCCGCCAGAGGGCGGCGAAGTACGTCGCGAATCCCTCCGACAGCCAGAGGTGGTGCCAGTCGCGCTCGGTGACCGCATCGCCGAACCACTGATGCGCCGTCTCGTGCGCCACCGTCTGCTCGCCCATGCGGTGCGTGGGGTAGGCGTTGCCGTCGTAGAAGATGGCCGTCGGGTTCTCGGCCCCGCCGAAGATGGTGGTGGACTGGACGTGGCTCAGGCGGTCGTACGGATAGGCGCCCACGTAGTCGCTGAAGAAGTCGAGCATGTCGCCGGCGCGGCGGAACAGCACGTCCACGGCCCAGGCGGAGTCGGCGGGGTAGGTCACGATGTCCAGCGGCACGCACTTCACGCTGCAGGCGGCATCGGGCAGGTGCGTCCACGCAAAGTCGGCGGCGCCGAAGACGATGCCGTAGGGCGGGATCGGCTGCTTCATGCTGTAGTGCCACAGGGTGCGGCCGCGCGGCAGCGTGTCCACCCGGGTGCGCACGCCGTTGGCGATCACCTCGTACCCCGGCGGCACCTCGATGTGCAGGTCCACCGGCGCCTTGTCGCTCAGGTGGTCCTCGAGGGGAAGCCAGTGGTGGGCGCGGTCGGGCCAGTTGTCGGCAAAGACCGTGCGCCGGCCGGTGGCGGAATCCACCCGGATCAGGAGCCCGTCGCTCACGGGGCCGTGGTAGCGGATGGAGGTGTGCAACGTGTCCCCCGCCTGCTTCTTGTGGGGGATGTACACCCCGCCGGCGGGCAGCACCGCGAAGGTGATGCGGCTCATCCGGCTCTCACCCTCGCCGTCGGTGAGGACGCGGACCACGCGGAAGGCGCTGTCGAGCTGCACCTCCACCGGGTCGCCGGAGCGGAGCAGCCACGTGGTCTGCATGATGCCGACGATGTGGGTGCTGGTGTCGCCCACCACGATGGCGACATCGTGGTGCAGCGCGTCGTGGCGGGGGCGCAGCGTGTCGGGCAGCGCGGCGAGCGGCGCCTGCTGGAAGGCAAGGAGCAACGGGAGCAGCATGGGTCTCGGCGCCCCGGGGGCGCGGCGTGCGGGAGGTTAGGCGGGGACCTCGAGGTCCACGGCGAGGCGGGCCTCCCGGATGGGGCCCAGCACCTCGGTGACCACGCGGACGTGGGCGGGATCGGCGGCGTAGCGGTTGACGGCGTCCATGTCGTCGAGCCGCACCAGCAGCACGTGCGACCACTCCGCCGCATTCGGCGCCAGGTTGGGCCCGAAGGCGATGCCGCGGATGTAGGGGATCTCCCTGGGCATGGCGAGCACCGCCTGCGCGGCGTGCGCGATGGCCTCGGGCGTGGTGCCGGGCTTGAACCGGAAGCAGACGACATGATGGATCATCGAAGCGGCCCACGCCGCAGGGTGAAGGCGAGGGGTAAGGTACTTCCCCCCGCCCGTCCCGTCACGTCAGCGGCCAAAGACCTGCTTGTAGAAGCCGAGGATCTTGCCCCAGGCCTGGTCCACGGCGGGCGTGTCCGAGCCCTGGCGTCCCGGCTTGAGGAAGCCGTGGCCGGTGCCGGGGTAGACGTCGTACGCGAAGGTGGCGCCCGCGCCCTTCATCTGCTGTGCCACCTCGGGCAGCGCGGCATTGATGCGCGCGTCGTTCTCGCAATACACGCCGAGGACCCGGGCGCGGATCAGCGGCATCTTGTCGGCATCAGGAGCCGGGCCGTAGCAGACCACGGCCGCCTTGAGGCGCGGATTGCTGGTGGCGTAGCGGAAGCTCCGCCCCCCGCCCCAGCAGAAGCCGATGGTCCCGATCTCGTCCTTCCGGACGGCGGGGAGCGTGTTCAGGTACTCGAAGGTTGCGTCGAGGTTGGCGTTCACCTCGGGCCCGTCGAGCAGCGCGGTGAGCTTGCGGCCGCTGTCCGGACTCGCCGGCGTCTGGCCGAAGCGGGGCGACAACAGGTCGGGGACGATGGCCACGTAGCCCTCGCCGGCCAGCCGGTCCGCCACCGTCGGCTCCCAGTCGGTGAGGCCGAAGATCTCGTGGATCACGATGATCGCCGGCGCCTTGTCCTTCCGCTCGGGGTAGGCCACGTAGGCCCGCACCGAGTCGCCGGTGGCCTTCTTGATCCAGGTCCACTCGCCGTGCGTGGTGGGCATCTGCAGCGCCTGCTGCAGCGGGGTGCCGCGGCCAAGGGCGTACATGCCAAAGGCCCCGGCCAGCAGGCCGGCGACGGCAACGAGGATCGTGGAGGCGGCACCACGGCGCATGAGGAGGCTCCGGGAAGGGTCGGTCAGTGGAGGTGAC